>JAUHYY010000059.1 GCA_030426295.1 bacterium | reverse complement strand
TTATCCTTAGTGGAGGGCCAAACTCTGTTTATGATCCAGAATCTCCTCAAGTAGACGATGAAGTATTCAATCTTGGTATACCAGTTTTAGGTATCTGTTATGGCCACCAATTAATGACTCACAAATTAGGCGGTAAAGTCGAAACAGCTGATATCGGTGAATATGGTAAGGCAGACATCAAAGTTGTAGATAACCATGGCCTACTCGCAGGATTCGAAATTGGAGAAGAAACTCAAGTATGGATGAGCCACAGAGATAGTATCACCGAGTTACCAGAAGGATTCCAAGCCTACGCAAGCTCAGAAGATTGCGAATATGCAGTTATTGGAGACCCTTCACGAAACTTTTATTCAATCCAATTCCACTTAGAAGTTGTACACACTGTAAAAGGTCGTGAGATGCTCAAAAACTTCTTAAATGTATGTTCTGTTAGCTTTGACTGGAATCTAGAAGACTTCTTAGAAGAAAAAACTAAACAAATCCAAGCAGAAGCAGGTGATCAAAAAGTATTCCTACTTGTTTCAGGTGGTGTCGACTCAACAGTAGCATTCGCCTTACTTGAAAAAGCTCTCGGTAAAGAGCGAGTATACGGAATGTTTGTAGACACTGGATTCATGAGACAAAACGAAGTAGAAGAGGTTTCAGGAGCCCTACGAGGCATCGGCATTGACGACTTACATGTCTACTCAGGAGCAGAAGAATACTTTACTGCTCTAGAAGGAAAATTCGAACCAGAATCAAAAAGAAAAACAATCGGAGACCTATTCTTAGACATTCAAGCAAAAGTCTCTGACCACCTGAATCTAAACCCTGATGAATGGTTACTTGGTCAAGGAACTATCTACCCAGACACAATCGAAAGTGGTGGAACAAAGCATGCAGACAAGATCAAAACTCACCACAATAGAGTTCAAAGAATCCAAGACCTAATGGAACAAGGTAAAATAATCGAACCAATCAAAGACCTATACAAAGATGAAGTTCGTAAGCTTGGTCAACTACTTGGACTCCCAGACGAAATGGTTCAAAGACACCCTTTCCCAGGACCAGGTTTAGCTGTAAGAATTCTCTGTACACACGACTCTATCGAGCCGGACAACTCTGAACTAGAAGCCATAAACGAGTATTTGAGTAATCACGGGTTATCAGGTGAAATCCTTCCAATTAAAAGTGTAGGTGTACAAGGTGACGGGCGAACTTATCGATACCCTCTTGCTGTTCACGGTGAATGGCCAGGCTACGAAAAACTAGCTGAAGTTTCAACTGCTCTTACAAACAAGTTTAGAACAATTAACCGAGTGATTTTCCAGTTTAAACCAAAGGAATCAACAGACTTCGAAACAGTTACTAGCCAATACCTAACTCCAGAAAGAACTGAACTACTTCAAAAAGCAGACGCAATTTTCACAAAAATATTAAAAGAATCTGGTCACTACGAAAAAATTTGGCAGTCGCCAGTAGTACTTTTACCAGTTCATGAAGCACACTCACCTGGTGAATCAATAGTGCTTAGACCTATAAGTTCTCGTGAAGCAATGACTGCAGATGTCTACCCTCTTCCAATCGAACTAGTTCAACAATTCATCCAAGAAGTTGAGGCTCAAAATTTGCCGATTTCAGCGATTTTCTACGACTTAACGAATAAACCCCCTGGAACAATTGAATGGGAGTAAATAGGTGCAAAATTTAAGCTTTCAGCAGCATCCAAAGTACAGGCTGCATACAAAGAATTACAAACAAGATCACAGCAAAGATTGATTTGTTCAATCTTTCATTTTCTATCTCTTTTTCTTTTTCGGTAATTAATTCTTTTTTCTTCTCAATCTCCCCTATCAATTGTCTTGCCAGTTCTTTTCTTTTTTCTTCTTCTTGCTGGATTGCCTTCATATATTGATCTGCATTTTCAGCTAATAGCTGTTGTTGTTTCTTAAATTCAAGCATTGGAACCATTGTTTCAATCTGTGCTTCTAACTGCCCTATTCTGTATGTAGCTTGATCTAGTTGCTTTTGTTTGTCTTCTAGTTCTTCTTTTGCATTCGCATACAGTTCTTTATAAGTGTTATCTCGAGTAGTTTCTTGCTTCTTAACAATGATTTCAGGCTCATGTATGACGGTGTCGACATCAATGTCAGCTATATTGTCTACGTGTCGATGTTGTCTTGTCATGTCTGTCATGTCGAATGTTTGTCGGTGTGATAAACTAAGGATATCTGCTTTAGAAACCCAAACACGCCCATTGTTCTTTATTGATGCTAATTTACCTGAAGACAGGTATCTATCAATAGTTCTAACAGAGACATTTAGTAGTCTGGCTGCGGTTTTCCGGTCTATATTATATGTTTCTGACATGCGCTTTATTGTCTATAGGTGTCGGTAGACAGTGTCTACCGTGTCATGACAAATGACTATAGACAGTATAGACAGTGGCGTATGATTGTCTAGTAAAAAGCAAAAAATAGTGTCAGAGATGTCTATAGACATGTCCGGACAATGTCAGGACATGTCGTGTCATTGTCGATAGTTATGATTTAAATTGTGCAAAACTTTTAAACTTATGTTTAGATCTACAGCCAAACAAAAAGCAGAGTTCGTATAAAAAAGTTATACAGATATGACTACTCGCGAAAAACCGGGTAAAATCGACTCCACAAAAGCTTGCAATTTCTTATAAATAAGCCAATAATGAATGTATAGTCGAAACGCTAAAATTTATTCAAAAAATCATGCAAATTGAGTTTAATTACGAATTTGAAATTTACGAAAAATTTTTCAAAGATAAAAACCTTGAACAACTTTTTGCACAAACTTTGCACAATGCAAAATCAGTCCTAAAAAGTGAAAAATTAGACCTCGTAAAACTCGCCGATAACAAAAAAATTTCAGTAAATATTATTTCAGACAATTCAATCACTCCACTCAATAATCAGTACCGAGAAAAAAACAAACCAACAGACGTATTGTCATGGGGTTTTATCACCGAAGAGCTCCAAGAGCACGAAGCTTTTGGTGAAGTATATATTTCATACGAAACTGCTAAAAAACAAGCAGGGGAGAAGCAGCATAGTCTAGAATACGAATTCAAGTTCCTTTTTGTTCACGGTTTACTGCACGTATTCGAATATGATCATCAGGCTGATGAAGAAGAGCAAGAAATGGATGCTCTTGCAGCTGAAATCATGAAATAATATTGCAAAATAAAATACTTAGGCTATATTTGGTGAGCTAAATTATCGGGGTATAGCGCAGTTGGTCAGCGCGCGCCGTTTGGGACGGTGAGGCCGCAGGTTCGAATCCTGCTACCCCGACCACTTAAAATTGACAAATCTAAGCACAGAGGTAAGATTACCTCTTATTTTATTTATGCTTATGTTTAAAGAAAATCGACTTATACAGTTTGATTTAGACGAATTTGGTGATTTAGACGGTGGAGTCGTAGTAACCGATGGTAATTACGTTTATCATGCAGACTCATACGCTGGAGCACAGGAGTTAATTGATCAGATAGATACTGGGGCATTATTTGAAGACCCATATGACCAAAACCTCGACAACTATGATACGAACAGGAATATAGCTATATTAGATATTTCTTGTGTGCAGAAAAAACTTTCAGTAATACGGGGTGAATTTAACGCAAAGCTTAATGCTGTAATAGATATATGTTTTGGTGGTTATAGTTTAATAAAAGATGATCCAGATATGACAGACGACACAGAAAGAGGAGACTTAATGATTCATGATCAGCACCCTCAAACCATGGTAGATAAGCTTTATAGATATTACTTGAGATCGGTTGTACACGCAGTACAAGTAGTAGCAGCACGCCAAGATTTAAAATTAAGTAATAATGAAGGTACTCCATCTATGTACCGAGTAACAAGGACGCATCATGATAATTCGCAAAAGGCATCTTTGAGAGTTATATTTGAACCTGAGGAGTCTGCAGAATGGTTTTTATGCGCCTATAACGATGGTGAAGGTAACGAAGATTATAAATTTATAAACCCAGCAGAAGATATTTTAAAGCTTTTTAATTTTTTCTTAAGAAAGTACAATAGAGAAGAAATTAAACACGCAGAAACAATTGATGTCTGATCTAAAAATCCAAGAAAACATAGAACTAAAAAACTTCTGCACTTTCGCAATCGGCGGACCTGCAAAATTTTTCACAGTGTGGAAACAGCACGATGAGATAGTTGATATACTAAAATGGGCAAAAGAAAACCACGAGCAGATATTCGTCTTCGGAGGCGGAAGCAATTTACTATTTAGTGATGCGGGATTCAACGGTTTGGTTATACGAAATATGACTAGTCAAATCGAACTCGAAAATCGACTACTCAAAGTAGACTCAGGCCTTAGCTGGGTGCGGCTTTTCAACTTTTTGAAAGACAAAGACGTATACGGGCTCGAAGCTTTCTCTGGTTTACCGGGTTCTATAGGTGGAGCAGCCTACGGAAACGCCGGTTGTCACGGCACAGAAATGAAAGACGTACTCGAAAAAGTAGAATATGTCGACACCGACACCCTTGAGTTTCATGAACTAGAAGCCAAAGACATAGGTTTCAACTATAGACACTCAGAGTTTAAAGAGTACCCAGAAAGAATAATTACTAGAGTGTGGTTTAGACTTTCCGATAATCCAGACGACAACACTGGTGATCCGCATGAGTTCGCAGAATTTAGAAAAGCAAAACAGCCACAAGGTTTAACTACCGGATCATTCTTCAAAAATCCTGAAGGCGACTATGCAGGTAGGCTGATTGAATCTTCAGGTATGAAAGGTCGCAAAGTTGGAGGGATCCAGACCTCGGACAAGCATGCCAACTTTTTTTTGAATGATGGCACAGGTACAGAGCAAGATGTTCTTGAATTAAAAGACACCATAATCCAGGCGGTAAAAGAGAAAGAAGGAATCGAACTAGAACCAGAAGTTCAAATTATAGGAAGTCGACTTAATTGACTGTTATTTTCTAGAATGTTTAATGGTATAGTAAATTTGTTCCAATTTTTAACTATATGAACATGATTAATAGAAAACCACTTAAAAAAGCCATCATTGCTACGGCTATCATGGCGGTTGCATTGACTGTATTCAGCTTTGCTCCAGTATCATTCGCACAATTAATTTCTCCTAACGACGCGCCAAGTCTAGTTCAGTCTCAGACTGGTGGTGAAGGTGACATTAAAGAACTAGCGAAAACAATCCTTAACTTCGTTCTTACATTCCTAGGATTTATCGCAGTAGCATTTATTATCTACGGAGGTTTCCTTTACGTTGGATCAGGTGGTAACGACGAAAACACAGGTAAAGCTAAGAAGATTATCATCAACGCAATCATCGGAATTATCATTATCTTCGCATCTTACGCAATCGTAAACACAGTACTAAGAGCTCCACAAGGATCAGGTGCTGCAGTTACAACTTCTCAGTAAAGATAAATTCTATATAGACTAAACAGGCGGGGCCACTACAGGCTCTGCCTGTTTTTGTATAACCCTTATTTTAGCTAGGTCATCATCAACCTTAATATAATCTTTAGTAATCTCTTGAATTTGCTTTCTTGTGATCAGGGTGTTTTGCCCGAACAAAAAGAAACGACGACTAGTCTGTATCTGAGTTAAAACCCCAAGAGTAGTATCGACCTGAATATCCTTTAATATTCCTATGAATCGGCCTTCTTCAGTTACAACTTTCTGTTTTCGAAGAAGCTTACTTTCAGATATTACTTTATTAGATCTTGCTAAGTCATAACTGTTAAAAATCGCTTGGGCATCTATTAGTCTAAAAGTTTTATTCATATTCACCCATTCAATATCTGAGAAGCTGGCTAGAAGCGAAAAATTTGACCTGAGAGCGACCGACAGTAGCTTGCCACTGACTGGCTCAATTATTAAACCTTTCACCTTGTATGGGCTTCCTATTAATCGTGAGCCTATAATTTGACGCGCAAATACTTTCATGAGTACTGTTTAGTATTTACATAATAGCAAAGCTCAAGAAAAAACACCCAGATGTATTATCTGGGAGTAAATTTCGTGGTGGGTCGACTGGGATTCGAACCCAGGGCCAGCGGCTTAAAAGGCCGTTGCTCTACCAGGCTGAGCTATCGACCCACGAGTAAAGCCGAGTCATATTAAAAATTTTGTTAACATTTTGCAATAGAAAAATCATTAGCTGTTAACAAATAGCGTAAAATCAAGTATAATTAACTGATGATAACGATAAAAATGAATAATAATTTTTTGAAAATACAAGAAAACTTAAGGAGGGTTAAGAAAGTTATAAATCAGAAAAGAGAGTTTGCTTCTAAATTAGAAGAGGTAAAGGTGATGAGAGAAAAATTAAATGATCTTAATCGAGCTTAACTAATAGTTATGAATCAAGAAATATCAAGAAATTACGAAGATTTAGTTAGTCAAGAGCCGCGTATAGTTTCAGCAGATACTGCCATAGTTAATGTCGAATCGTTAATTAGAGAGGTAGAAGACATCAAGAATGTATTAATAGGTCGAAGAGAGACCTTTAGTGATCATACTGATTGGGTAGGTAGTGATTCTATAATGCTGTTAGATAACTTAACTACTGAGTTAGTAGATTTAGCTGAAGAGATTGATTCTGGTGAAGAAGTAGATGTCGAAACATATGAAGGGTTAGCTTTAGAGACAGAAAGATTAATCAGT
>JAUHYY010000058.1 GCA_030426295.1 bacterium | reverse complement strand
GGTAATATGAACTATGACCTGTTAGAACAACATTACCTGATTGATTGAACCAAGGTGTACCTGGGTAATGTACTACTCCCCCTTTTAAGGCTTCTTGCATGTCTTGCTCTAGACCTGCCCAGTCTCTTTGTAGGAGTCTATCGTCGTTTACATTTACAACAGGAACGTTCTTATTAATTCTTGGAATTATGATTCTTGTATTTGGTGGTGCAACTTCGATGTCTATTGGTGGAACTGAGAAATGTTCTACTGCAAAGAGTGAAGAATCTACTGCAGCAACTGCTTGCTCCACTTTGTCGTCTTCGGCGTATTCGTTAAGTGGTGATAGTTCGTTTACTCCTGTTGATTCTCTGTACCAGTGAAGTGCTATTTCTGAATATGCTGACCAGTTTATAGCTATGAAGGCAACCATGAAAATGGCAGTACTTGTTGCTAAAAACTTGAACTTATCAATAATGAATGCTGATAAGTTACTTGTAGGCGTAGCCTTCTCTGAGATTTTATCTAACTTTTTGAGTTTCTTTGTTTCTTTTTTTGGTGCAGCTTTGACAGTACTTGTTGCTTTTGGCTCGCTTGCTGCGACTCTTTTAGTAGAAGTTCGACTGTGTTTTTTAGGATCTTTCTTAGGGTTATCGAGCTTTACTCCTTTTAAGTTAAGAACGTATGCATCTTTAGGTTTTTCATCTATGTGGAGTTCTAGATGCTCCTCTTCTTTAGGTTCTTCAAACTTAGATGTAATTTCATCTGTAGTTTTCTTGTTCTTCAGATACTGAAGAAATTCTGAATTTTCATCGAAAACTGAACCCATTTGATATTGTTATTTACACCTTATTATAGCATGAAAAGCTCTTTTTTTGTAGCTCATGAGCTGTGTATTTGCTAGAATTCATACGAATTTTATTTTAAGTATGGAAATAACTCCAGTAAAAACTAGACGCATAACTGAAGGGCAAAGTATTTCACAAATGTTTGGTATTTTATCTGACAAAATAAAAGAAAAAGATATCTTAGTTATATCATCTAAGATTATTTCTTATGCAGAAGGACGACTTACTGTTGAAAGTGAATTTGAAGATTTAATTCGTTCTGAAGCTGAGGAGTTTCATGAAGGTAAAGAAGTTCACCTAACTCGTAAGTGTGGTATTTGGGTTGCGAATAGTGGCATCGACAAATCGAATGCTCCCGATGGTCAAATAGTTCTTTGGCCTGAGGATCCACAAAAAAGTGTTGATGAGATTTATGAGCAAATGAAAATGCAGCTTCGACTAAATGAGTTCGGTGTAATGATGATAGATTCTGTCTGTCATCCAGGACGACGTGGAACAAGTGGAGCTTGCATGGCTTATGTAGGATTCGAGGGCGTGAGTGATGAGCGAGGTAAGAAAGATCTATTTGGAAACGAGCTGCAAATCACACAAGTTGCTAAAGCTGACAGTATTGCTGATGCTGCTAACTTGATTATGGGCGAAGCAAATGAATCTACACCAATTTGTATAGTTCGAGGTGCACCTGTTGAATTTACTTCTGAAAAAATAGATTCGATAAAAGAGATGTCTATCCCGAGTGATGAATGTATCTTTAATCCTCTGTTTAAATGACTAAGATAGCACTATTTGTTTCTGGTTCTGGAAGCCTGATACAAAGTTTTTTAGATTCTGAATTAGATGTTGCTTTAGTTGTTGCTGACAGAGAATGTCTAGCACTTGAGGTTGCGAGAGAATTAAAGATAAATAACAAACTTATCAAAACCTACGATAAGAATTTTGCTGAACGACTAAATGATTTAGGCATTGATCATATTTGTATGGCTGGATTCTTAAAGATTGTGAAGAATGATTTCATTGAGAACTTTGATGGGATTATTTTAAATACGCATCCTTCATTATTGCCGAGACATGCTGGTTATTACGGTGACAAAGTTCACCAAGCTGTCATTGAAGCGAAAGAAGATATTTCTGGATTCACTATTCATGAGGTAGTTGAAGAAGTTGATGCTGGTAAAGTTGTTGAGCAAATAGAATGTGATGTGTTGCCTGATGATACAATTGAATCACTTCGAATCCGTGTTCAAAATTTAGAAAAACAAAACTACGCAAAAATTGCATTTAACTATTTAGATGGCAAATAAGAATCTGCTCGAAAATATGGATGAGTTTCTGTCTCGTTTAAAAAAAGTTTACGAGACCTATGAACTTAAACCTCTTGCAGCAGAATACAGACGTAATGGTCGATCTGTTTATGAACTTTTGATTGCGACAATTTTGAGTTTGAGAACCAAAGATCCGACAACTTACCCTGCTGCTGAACGACTTTTTGCGATTGCTAATACTCCAGAAGAAATGGTTAAAGTTGATGTTGCAACAATTCGTGAAGCGATTTATCCGGTTGGATTTTATAAGACAAAAGCGCAGACAATAATTGATATTAGCCAAACCCTGATTGATGAGTATGGTGGTGAAGTACCTAAAGACCGTGAGAAGCTACTTGCGATGAATGGTGTTGGTATTAAAACTGCTAATCTAGTAATGGCTGAGGGTTTTGGTGTGCCGAGAGTTTGTGTTGATACTCATGTACATAGAATTTCGAACAGGCTTGATTTGGTAAGGACTAAAACTGCTGAAGAAACTGAAGAGAAAATACATAAAGTTTTACCTCAAGAATTTTGGATAGACTATGCTGATCAGATTGTTGCTTATGGCCAAAACATTTGTGGACCAACTAGTCCAAAGTGTGATTCAGAATGTGTGATTCGCGACTTCTGCCCTCAGAGAGGGGTGAAGAAGCATAGGTGATTATAACTCCGCTCTTAAAGCTGCGATCCGTTCTGGGCTTGATAGTAATGATTCTGCATTCCACATATTACCTTGTCCTACTCCTCTAACAGTATCTCGATCAACTTCAACTCCAATAAGTCTGTATGCAGCTACTATTTCTGGCGTAGTATTGAATCTCATAGCTAGAGCTCTGTCATTATTCGTGATGTTTACATCATCTGTAAGAATATAATTTGCTACAGCATAGGTGTTTACCGATCTGTTTATTCCTTCTCTACAATGAACTACGCAGTTACCTTCTAGTAGACAATTAGCAACTGTACTAATTATTGCATCATAATTTTCTTTAGAATCTTCTGATGGCGCACCTGATCCACCTTCATAAAATAATCTAAGTCTTTCATGGTCCATGCCTAGAGACTCTGCAGCAGCTGCAATGTTATTAAAGCTCGCTTCTTCAAAATCTGCACTATACATATTACCAACTGACATAACTACGCTAATACCAAGATTTCTTAACTCAAGAAGTCCTTCATTTGCTTCATCAAAACTTACGTCTTCACCATTTCGTCTTGATACTCTTCTACCGTCTGTGTCGTCACCAGGGAAACCTGAGGTATATGAATTTCTTCCTCTGAATGTTACCCTTGGAGTTCCATTCAATCCTGTTTCTTGGCCTACAGAATAGTTGTTTGGATTGTTATAGGTATCATTTTCAGGAGCTAATTCTGATAAAAGTCTTGTAGGTATTAAGACTTCTCTCGAAAGATCGCCCCAGCTAGATACACTATTGAAAGGTAATACACTGTTTATATCGTGATTGCCGATTAGGTTTTGTATTTCTGCTTGGATGTCTGCTCCTGCGATAAATCTATACCTTGTTAATTCTGCCCCTCTTAAAGTTGGCTTCATTGTGAAAACTGGAATATTGATTACTCCGTCTCCATTAAGATCAACTCCTGGATTGAAGGCCTGCACAGCACTTTCCATACCTACCTCACAAAGTAATCCTATTACGTCTAATCGGCTTCCTTGTAAATTGAATGTAAAGTAGCTTGCACCATTTCTTTCTCTTTCAAGCATATTCGTCATTCCAACTTCATAAAAACTTGGTATTTCTGTTGGTGTACTAATCGATTCATCGCTATCACTTAGGAATACATCAACTAACTCACTAGACCTTTCTGCATGCCTGGCTGTCATTCGATATGCATCGCCGTAGCGCCCACCTCTATTTCTTATAGTTTGTACGTATAAATCTCTGAATTCTTGTAAAGTTGATACTGAAGAAATATTTCTAAGAGCATTCTCTACACCATAATCTGCTCGTCCTGGGGCATGGTGAGAAGCAGCTAACACTGAGGCAATAAACACACGTCTATCATGTTCTGAAGCAGCCTCAAATAAATCCATAAATACTGCATTTGACTGAAAGTCTCTAACAAACCTATTCATGTTTACTACTTTTAGCAGCATTGCAGCTACAGCTTGATCTTCAAGCTCAACACAATCGTGTAGTCTTTCGGGTAAACCAAAGTCTTCTAGGTATCTCTCGATTGAACCAACTTCACCATCATTGTTATATCTGTGTCGTGTACTTCTTCCTTCGTAAGGAATAGTTGTCATTTGAAAAGGTCCGAACGATAGAATCCTATCAAATTGGGCTGGAATTGCTTCAACTCTTAACCCTTCATCAAGTAAAGTTCTTAGGATTGCTATACGTGCATAATCATTATGATATCCTGTTGGAATAAGTTCGTGAATTGTAATTGCCAAGAGTAAGTTAGCATCAATATACGGTACGAATATCGAGTTGAGATTTGCAGGAAGATTTGCGTTAACTCTCTCAACGGCTGCTTCGTACACACCATGTAGGCTTTCCATGTTCATGGTATCAACTACATTAAATGGAGCCAAATTGTCTCTTGCAACCTCACATTCATGTCTATGATTTCTAGCCATATTTACTTTTCTCTCCCACATTCGTCGGGGATTTAAATAAGTGTATTGCTCAATCATATGGTTAGGCTTTACTACTCCATCCTCGAGAAGATCATGATAAGTTGCAGTTCTTAAATAAACTTGAATAACTGGATCAGACTCATAAATCGAGTTGTCGCCAATAGGTTCAAAATCATTTATTCCTTGCTGATTAACTAGTTCTGGATACTGCGAGACAATAAGTTGTCTCAACTCATCTACCGACGGTTCTTCGACTTCTTCAGATGGATGACTAATAGATGTAATTATACTCATCGCTCTTCTTGAAACACCCTCTGCTGTTTCTTCTGATGTACCCGAGACATTATTTAAAAAGGCTAAACCGATGCTTGCGTACCTTTGTTCAATGCAATCTATATCACAAACACCTAATCGTTCTGCAAGACTTCTAACTTCTTCTGAGGCTGTAGCTGTTTCGGAAGTATCTTCTGGAAAATTCGATGATTCATAACTTGGTTGTTCTACTCCAGCATCTACGATATCTGGTTCTTCATGTTTATATTCTTCCTTATTGGTACATGACCCTGCTAGGGCAGCTGCTACAATAATTGGTATAGATTTTTTAATCATATTTATATTTATATTGAAGACGCATTCTAGCAGTTTTCCTACTTATGTCAAGTCTTTAATCCTTATTTTATCTTTCTGTACGCTACCTCCACTTCCAGAAATATTTGATTGCTGAGTTTATGTGCATCCAGAATACTTTTTTTCGTACAAGTTTGAAGATGTTTCCGGCTGATAGACGTTTGTGGTAGTGGTTGATAATTGCTTCTGGGTAGTAGACTACTTTTTTGCCTGCTGCTCTGACTTTTTTGCAGAGGTCGAAGTCTTCCATGAACAAGAAATATCTGTCGTCGAATCCTCCAATTTCATCGTAGAAATCTTTTTTGATTAGCATGCATGCTCCTGTGATTAGTTCTACTTCTTGGGTTTTTGAATGGTCGAAGTCTTCCATTGTATATTTATCTACTCGTTTTTTTAGGCCGGGTATGTGACGGAGAAATGTTCGCTTGATGATAAGATCTGCAAAGCTCATGTCACGTCGGCATGAGTCTTGAACTGTACCGTCAGAGTATTCGAGTCGAGGACCTAGGATTCCCACGTCTGGGTTTTGTTCCATGTATTCGACCATTTTTGGGATTGAGTCTTCTCTAACAGTTGTGTCTGGATTTAGGATTAGTAGGTATTCCCCTTTTGCATTTTTTGCGCCTAAGTTGTTACCACCTGCGAATCCGAGATTTTCTGGAGATTCGATTAATTTTACTCGTTCTTCTTTGTTTGCTTGTCTTAAGAAATTGAGACTAAGTTCGTCTGTTGATGCGTTGTCTACAAATACGATCTCAACAGGCCAAGGATGAGTAGCTGCCTCAAGTGCTTCTACTGATAGTTTTGGGAAATACTTATGATTGAAATTTACAGTTATGGTCGATACTTTCGTATTCATTAGTTCCGAGGGTTTATTGGTTTTGAATTCTCTTTGATTGTAAGTTTAGTTTTGTATTTTACAAAGCTATTATCAGGAACATCTTCTGCAACTACGATTCCTGCTCCAAGCATACAGTTGTTTCCGAGCTTAATGCCTGGCATAAAGCTTGTGTTGATTCCTACTCGAATATCGTTACCAGTTATAAGCCCGAGCTTTGGTCTGCCAGGTGTAACGTCTTGTTCGTCGAGTCTTAGGTTACCGGTTTTGGTTCCAGCACCGAATGATACGTTTGTACCTATTATGCTGTCGCCGATGTAATTGTTGTGTGTCCAAGAATTATCACCGATGTAACTTCTTGCTACTTCTGTACCGAATCCGATAACGCAGTTTTTTCCGATGTAGCTGTCTCTAATGAAAGCGTTAACTGCTACTACTGAATCTTTACCGATATATGCTGGCCCTTGAATGACTGCATTTGGATGGACTGTTACTCCGTCTTCGATAATTACTTCGCCAGTGATTGTTGCGCTCCTATGTATGTCTGCTTTTGTTGAGATCCCTTTTGCGCGCTCGATCGAATGATAGAATCTTGCTGTATCGATTAC
>JAUHYY010000057.1 GCA_030426295.1 bacterium | reverse complement strand
ATCCATGAAATCGAAGAACACAAACAAGGATTCATGCGAAACATTTTAAATTATGGTGACATAAGCGTGAATCTACCAGCTATGCCAAATGCTATAGATTTAAGCTACATACATCATCCAGAAAAAATAGTAGATTTCGTTGAAAAAATTCGACGAGAAAGAAAAACACAAAACAAAGGATAGAAGTTAAGTGCTGTATCTAATAAAAGCCAGTTTCTGGTGAAGCAGAGTGCGGTGGTTACAGGGTCTTTGTAATACCTATTCAACTCAAGAAACGTAAGTTTATACGAGGAAAAGGCTCAGAAAGGAAGTATTTGAGCAATGCTATGTTGATGAAAACTTTACCCAATGTTGTTAGAAAACATTATCTCTAGGTTGACAATATACATAAAGACTGTACAATTATGACTTAAATATTTAAATTTCATATGAGAAACTCAATAGCAACTGGTTTTAACCATGAAAAAGGAATTGAAGTCATTGATGGAATGCACGTAATAGGCTTTTTAAATGCTTTAGGTAGGCTACAAATGAAAGCTAACGATGGACAACAAAATAAACTCTTTATACCCCCACTACAAAGATACAGATTCGATGGGTTTACTTTACAAGATGACTTTCAATTAGTAGCAGACTTTACTCGTTTTGAGCACCATTCTTCGCCTATTTCTGGACCCAGAATTGAGCTAGGCAAATTAGCTAGGCCTCAACAAGAGGAATACAATGAATTATTTGAAAAGTTACGCAGGGAAAATGGGATTGATACTTGTGATGTAATACGCAGGAGTATCTCATTTCTAGTGGGAGACCATAAAGGAAGTCATAAAGATGATAGTACAAGGTATCAGTCTGGAATTGAGTTAATTAGTGTTTTTATGCGTATCTTGACTGAAGACGAGGTTTATTCTTATAGTTTAGGAGAGAAAGAAGAAGTACCAGAATTGATATTTGAGGATAACAGCGAAGATGAAGATGCAAACTTAGCTGATGACATTAAAAAGTCACAGCAATTAAACCGTGATCGCCAGGAAGGCTTAAAAAAACTTAGTAAAGTTACCCTTCGAAGCAAAGCACTAGACACCGAAATCAAAGGTATTCAAGAAAAGATAGCAGCCTTAATAGAAGAGTTAGAAAAAAAGAAAGCTGAAAGAGCAAAGATGCCACAGCTTAATCCAAGATTAGTTACATTAGGAGACAAAGAGTTTGTATGTATAACAATTGGAGGTGAAGCACATATAAATCACCACCGACAAGGTTCAATTAAAGGACCTAGATTTATTGTCCTAAATGGCGAACTAGTAGCTGAAAAAGACGGTACAACTTACTATATTTCTCTAGCAGACTACTTATCTGAAAAATAGAGCTCTAAATTGACTGAAGGACAAGTTTAAAGGAGCTACAGTAAATCATGAAGCCGTGGTGCACGAGAGAGGACTTGAACCTCCACCCCGAAATTTCAGGACCAGCCCCTCAAGCTGGCGCGTCTACCAATTCCGCCACTCGTGCATTTCGGCACCAAGTATAAAAAAAAGAATCCTCTAAGTAAACTAATTTTCAGTCTACTAAGACTGAGATTTAAGTTCTTGCTCTAGTTTTGAAATAACTTGATTAACATCAAGCTCCTCCCTTTCAAGCTGAGCAACAAGTCTTGAATGACCACCCTTTAGGTCTTTTAAATATCTACCAACTTGAAATAGATTTATATCTTCAAGATAAATCCGATCTGTTCTAGTTAGGTTACCTCTTAAATCCTCTAAAGTACCATTATAAATAAGATACTCCATATATCTTCTTATGTATTCGAGTACCGCGAGTTCCTTACCGTCAAAATTAATAGTATCAAAAATAACATTACTATCCTCATCTGGACCCAGCAGCACTTCAGCTACTCTGTCTTTCACATAGTCTCTAAACTTAGCAGTACTACCTTTGAACTCTTTCGGTTTTTTACCTGCAGCCTTTACATATCTATCAAAGACCTCACAGTCTCGAGTCACCAAATCAATACGATCAATTTTACGTCCTGCTGTAGTCGAATTCATTTATAGAAATTTATATCATATTAATATACACTAAAATCGGTATAAACTCAAGAAATGGCGAAAAAAAAGAAGAAACAGCGCACTCAAATCCCAGAAGAATTTTTTGAAAGACTCAAAAAGATCTGCCAAACCCCAACCCTATTCTCCCAAGTATCAAAGACTTTCACTGAACGCCCAACAACCTTTAGGGCAAACACAATTAAAACAACTCCAGAAAAAGTAAAAGAAATCCTTACTCAAAATGGATTCAAAGTTACTCAGCCTACATGGTACAAAGATGCATTCATTCTTCAGAACAAAAGCAAGAAAGACCTGATGAGCCTAGATATCTACGAGAATGGCGAAATCTATATTCAAAGTCTTGCCAGCATGGTCCCACCAGTTGTACTTGAGCCACAGCCAGGCGAAACAGTTTTAGATCTAACTGCAGCACCAGGCAGCAAGACTTCTCAAATAGCCGCAATGATGAATTTAGAAGGGGATTTCACCGCCAACGATGTTAATAAAGTGAGATTCTTTAAGCTCCAGCATAATTTAGAAAATCTCGGAGCAGGCGACTTCGTAAAACTTAGAATGGAACACGGAGCATCACTTTGCCGAGAGTTTGAAGACGAAACATTCGATAAAATTTTACTCGACGCACCATGTAGCGCAGAAACCAGGTTCAACGAATCAGAAAGAAAAACCTTTCTTTACTGGAACAAGCACAAAATCAAAGACATGGCTTATAAACAAAGACAACTCATTTTGTCAGCATGGCCAAAACTTAAAAAAGGGGGAGTATTAGTTTATTCAACTTGTACATTTGCACCTGAAGAAAACGAACTACAAGTTCAGAAATTAATGCAAAGGTTCCCCGAAGAAGTGAAAATCGAACCAATCAACCTCGACGGACTAAAGCCAATGCCATCATTAAAATCATGGAACGACAAAGGCATTGATCCTGCAATCGCAGACACTCTTCGAATCATGCCAACCAAAGAAGTAGAGGGATTTTATATAGCTAAACTAATCAAGAATGATTGAGGCATTTTATCTTGGGCTTTACCTGCTAATTCTTAGCCCATTACTTATATATATGGGGTGGGACGACGGAATGATTATTTTCTGGGTTTTACTCGCACTCTCTGTACCAGGATTATACGCCATGGTAAAAGGTGCACCCTTCTTGCCAACAACAAGAAAGCGAGTTAAGCAAATGATCAAGATCGCCAAAATCAAAGAAGGCCAAAAAGTCTACGACTTAGGTTGTGGCGACGGTCGGATAGTCTTTGCTGCAGCAAAAGAAGGTGCCACAGCAGTAGGATTAGAACTCTCAATCCCAGTTTACATTTGGGCAAAAGTTAAAGCGCTATTCTACCCAAAAGTCACTATCAAGTACCGTGACTTCTGGACACAAAACTACCAAGACGCAGATATAATTTTCTGCTTCTTACTTGTACAAACAATGGAAAAACTAGAAAAAGACATCTGGCCAACCCTAAAACCAGGATGCAAAGTAATCTCAAACTCGTTCAGACTTCCAAGCATAAAACCAACCTACGACAAAGACGGCATCAGAGTTTACACAAAATAGCCCTCAATAATTAACAATCAATAATTATTAATTATTAATCTCCCTACCCCCTCCAAACCAAGAATCCAATGTAGGCAGCATAAAATAGCAGGAATGAATATCCATTCCATTTTTGCATAACAGCTTTTTTATCAACTGATACAGCCATAAATAGAAGCACAGACGCTATTCCAACCATTAACACATCAACGTTATTTATCTCAGGATTAAACGGAATAGGAGTAATAGTTGCACTCACACCAAGAATGAAAAATAAGTTAAATATATTCGAACCAACCACATTACCAATCGCAATATCTGATTCTTTCTTTAAAGCAGCAACTACAGAGGTAGCAAGTTCAGGCAATGAAGTACCAATAGCTACAAGTGTTAAACCAACTAGGTTCTCACTTATGTTTAACATTCTTGCTATTTCCATACCTCCATCAACAATCCATTTACCACCTAAAGTTAATCCTACGATACCTACCAAAACATAAATCACAGAAACATGAGTAGGAAGTTTCTTCACCTCAGGATTGTCTGCGAAAAGTTCATGTTGTTTGTTCGATGCCATGTAATACATAAAGATCGCGAAGAAACTAAGCAGTACTAATCCATCAATTCTATCAATTTCACTAAAGCCTCGACCACTTAAAATTGAATCATTCGCCATCAAGGCAACAACTAAAATAGCAAGCATACTAAAAGGAACTTCTCGAGCCAATAAACCTTTCTTAATATGAATCTCATTTATTGCAGCAGCTACACCAAGTATCAATAGTATGTTCGCAACATTACTACCAAGCACATTACCGATACCAATATCAGATGCACCTTGAAGACCAGATATTACATTAACAACTAGTTCTGGGGCAGATGTACCAAAAGATACAACGGTTAAACCTATAACTAATGAAGAAACTCCTAACTTTTTAGAAATCGCAGAGGCTCCTTCAACAAGAAGATCGGCACCTTTTATTAAGAATATAAACCCTAATATAAACAAAACAAAAGTAAGCATACTTCAAAAATTATAGTCCAGTTAATTCTAAACTAAAACCCAAGACTTACAAAGCATATATTATTCATCGCCCCATCTCCAAGGCTCACCAGGTTTAGCAGGGGGAGCAGTGACTTTTATGGTCCTATTTATTATTACCGCGTTAAGTAATGCTAGGTAAAAATCGGTATAATTTTCAAGCTTAGCATTATCAGTAGCACCAAGAATTGTATTTGCTGTTCTTACACTTATTTTATTGCCACTATATTCAACAAGATCCTCATCTTTATAGGTATTTAGAATTTTTTTAGCCAATTTAAGAGTAAACCCAAAAATGATACCACACTTAAGATATCTTAACGCTACAACAACTTTAGTAGTTACACATATGAGCTTCACTTCTTTATCAGAATAATCATGATCTCCTTCTAGATTTTCTCGAACAAGCCGTCTCAGTTCATCAAGGTCAATATCCCCTTTAAAATTTAATGAAAACCTTATCATTTCATCTAGGGATCTAACGCTCACCATTCTCTCTATAGCCTTATCAATATCTGCCTTTGTAGAATCGTAGCCAAAAGCTAGGCTAACGTTATTAACATCCAATCTTAAACCGCTAGTGCTAGGTAATCGAGGAGGATTAGTCATGTCTAAAATTAAGTAGACATTATACTACACCTAAAAATAGAACTGTCAATTGAACCACTTTTTACTTACTTTCCCAGCAACTAAATTTACAAAACCTAAGAAAATACCTATACCAGTAAACAAATAGATAACAGTAAAAATTTTTCCTAAGTCAGTAGCCGGGCTAATGTCACCGTATCCAACTGTAGTAAGTGTAACAGTAGTGAAGTAAAATGAATCTAAAAAACTCCATCCTTCAATAAAGTGATACACTATTGTACCAGATAGTAGGGTCGCCAATGTAAGTACAAATAGTACTAGAAACTCTGCATCAGTCACAGCTTGATAGAATTCTTTTGTAAGTTTAGGTACAGCTTTTTTCATAATAGTTTTTTTGAGTTCTGATTTTTGGTTCGGCAATGTTTGTTAATTATACCATGAAATCGTAATCTATCAAAGATGAAATTACAGCATAAAATCAGAAAGATGACAGCTACAGTATTTTAATTATCATTTTAATAGGACTATAATCCTTCTACGAATTTAATTATTTCACATGGATCAAAGAATTCAAAACGTACTTGGAGTAACTCTCACAGTATTTATTTTTATATTAACAATTGCAGCAGGCGGAAGCTTCTTGCTAGCTAACGGTGCTTACAAATCAAGCGACTCAAATAAAATACGAGTTTCATCAGAAGGCGAAGTTTCTGGCGCACCAGACATTGCTAAGTTCAACTTCACTATCGAAACAGAAGGAGGACTCGAAACATCTGAAGTCCAACAAGAGAACGCCCAAAAGTCTAAAGCAGTCATTGATGCACTTCTTGCCCTAGGAGTAGAAAAAGAAGACATCACAACTTCTTATTCAGTAAATCCTCGTTACCAGTACTTTAATTGTGACGATAATGGAACTTGCCCACCAAGAGAAACTGTTGGATACACTGCAACACAACGAGTAAAAGTTAAATCTCGAAACTTCGAAAAAATGGGAGAAGTACTAAACGCTGCTGTAGAAAATGGAGCAACACAGATTTCTCAACTTTCTTACACAATCGAAGACCCAACAGAACTTAGAAACCAAGCACGAGAAGTAGCAATCGAAAAAGCTAAAGAAAAAGCAAAATCTCTTGCTAAAGCCGGAGACTTCAAACTTGGTAAACTAGTTGCAATCTCAGACTCAGAATACGGATACGACGAAGAATTCCAATATGCGAGAACAGAAATGGCACTTTCGTCAGACAGCGCAGAATCAAGTAAATGTGACGCTTACATATAGAATTAGATAGCAAACAGCCTACAATTTGCAAATAACAAAGGTACGTGCTTTAATACGTACCTTTGTTTAATATAGAAGAATGAATCAAGTACCAAGAACAACTAGAGAATATGTAGAAATATCAGGCGATCAGAGCGGCGAACGTGTTGATGACGGAAGAAATCTAATGCCTCAACTAGTAGATCAGTTCAGAGAAATGTTAAGAGATGTAACCGGGCTAGATTTAGTACCAATTCTATTCAACATTGCAGCAGAAAACCGATATGCACAAAACGCACAAGGAACTGCAGACGAATTCTGGAA
>JAUHYY010000056.1 GCA_030426295.1 bacterium | reverse complement strand
GGAGATACAGTAGTTAACACCTATTTAATTAGGTTCCAAGGTAAAGAAAAGCTACAAGATGATACTCTAGAATTCTTGCAAACGTACCTAGCGCATGGTGCTACCGGTTTTGTAATTACGGCTGCATATGATCCTACTTCAGATGCAAGTGAGGCTGATAAACTAGTTAATTCGCTACAGACATTTAAGTTAAAGTAAGCTAGATCAGTTTTGAATTGAACTGGTATTGCCCTTTTGACTATAAATTTGTAAACTTGCTACCGCGTTGTAGCCGAGGTGGCGGAATTGGTAGACGCGCGAGACTTAAAATCTCGTTCACCTTGTGAGTGCGGGTTCGATTCCCGCCCTCGGCACCACAGCGTAATAATAAGGCGGCATAGCCAAGTGGTAAGGCAGAGGTTTGCAAAACCTTCATTCGTCGGTTCGAATCCGACTGCCGCCTCCAATGAAGACATCGATAAATTTCGTCACACTGAGGAGTGCGCCAAAATTTACCGACTAATCTTTAGTCAGAAATACAAGTAAATAGGCTCATAGTGTCAATGGTAGCACGTTGGTCTCCAAAACCAAAAGTTCGGGTTCAAATCCTGATGGGCCTGCCATTCTGAACAACTAGTATGTTTTACTAAGAGTTCGAACGGTTTTTTCCAGTTTGGGATTAGCTTTCCGTCCATTAGGTAAAAGTTCGAAAGTAGAAATCCTAGGATTTGTTTCTTTTCTTCGTCGTTTGCTTGTCTGTAAATCCTAGAAACGTTTTTAGCTAGTTCTAAAATTTCTAGACCAATGTTTTGGTACTCGTGACTGGCTTGATCGAACTTATCTAATTCCGACGTTATTTGAGCTTTTTTAGTCTTAAGCGCCTCGTAGGTCCGATCATAGAATTCTTCGTCTATTTTGCTCTCTAATCTGTCATCGTAAAGCTTATCTAGCTTAGATTCAATTTTAGAGTTCTCAGCCTTTAACGATTTAATTCTTACATTGTAGGTTTCGCGCTTTAGTTCAAAACTCTCTTTTAGTGCCTCAGTCACAAATTCAACGACCTCCTTAGGTACATTGATCTGTTTAATGATGTCTTCTGTCTGGTCTAGTAGAACTTTTTCGCGTACTGGCTTTTGTTTGCAGTTGGTGTTGTGCTTGGTGCATCGACAGTAAACGTACTTTTTTTTCTTCCTTTCGAAGGTTACAGTTCTGCCGCATTCTCCACATATAAGTAAACCTCTAAAGAAAAAGGAAAGCGTATTATATCTGTTGGCTTGAGATTTATTTGGATTTCTACTTAGTATGCTTTGGCATTCCTTCCAGATAGACTTGCTTACTAAGGGTTCGTGAACCCCCTTGTATACTTGACCTTTCCACTTGAAGTCTCCGTTGTAAACGGGGTTTCTTAAAATCGTGTGAACTGATGACTTGTTAACTTTTTTGCTTAGATCTAGTAGTAAGCCTTCTTCGTTTAGCTTATCTGCAACGGCTTGGACCGAGTAAAGTCCTGAGCTATATAGGTCGAAAATTCTTTTGACTACATTTGACTCCTTATCTTTTGGAACTAAGAATCTTTTTCCATCGATCTTTTCTGTTCTGTAGCCGAACATTGGATTGCTTGGGTATAAGCCTTGTTGGAGTTTTTCATTGTATCCTTTGATGACCTCCTCTGATAGATTGTCTAAAAAGTTCTTTGCCATGAGCACTTTAATACCATGGATGAACTTAGTGTGAGAGTTAGCATTAGGTCCTACTACCTCATTTTCTTTAACGAGGATTATATCTAAGCCTAAATCTTCTATATCAATGTAGTCACGGAAGTTTCTGTACATACGATCCGTCTTTTCTACGATAATAGTCTTTATCTTTTTGTTCTTCTTTAAGTATTTCAGCATTGCCTCAAATCCTTCTCTGCCTTTCTTTCCAGCAGTTTCATCGTCCTCAAAGAACTCTTTGATTACGTAGCTGTTGGTTCTTGAAAAATCCTTCAAGTACCTTTTTTGTGCTGGTATTGAAAACCCTTCTTTTAACTGCCTTTTGGACGATACGCGGCAATATGCAACGCAAAGTTTGGCATTTTTATCGGTCATGATAATATTGTTATGTTAATAATGTATAAGTTATTACACCTTGTATCAAGCTGGTTAAGAGCTTGGCTTGTACAAGGTAAATTCTTTTAGTTTTTTAGCTATGAAGCTGACTGGCAGAATCCTATTTTTTGCCTTCAGGTTTAACTCGGCTTTTAAGTTGAGTAAGTCCTTTTTTACTCTCCTGAGCCTTTGGTAGTTATGTATTTTTTTGATGTCATCGTAAACGGTCTGTGCGCCTCTTGATTCTATCTCCTTTAGTACATAGTAAATGTATGACTTCTGAGTGTAGCCGTGTAAATTCCTAACGTGGTTAATAAGCTCCTTTTCTTTAAGGCACATGCACAGGAAGTCTACCTCTTCATTAAATGAAGTATTTAAATAGTCCTGTAGTACTTTCTGAGCAATTTCTTTTGAATAAGCCTCTCTAAAGCTGTATCTGTCCTTTGTTTGACCTAAAAGTTTGCCAAGAACTGACTGAAGTTTTCTTACCTTTTGTAAGGAGACTTCAAACTTGATGACATGCTTGCCGAGCTTGTTTTTAAGAAGAGACTCTTGTTTGGTAAAACCTTGGCACTCTAGTTCTGCAATTTTGTCATAAATAGTTAGAGAAGAGGCTTTAGAGTAAAACTTTATCCAGTAACCTTTATTGCCTAAATGAACATCCCTATGAGTAAGATCGGTCCTAGACCTAAAGCCAGAAATACTTAGTTTTTCTATGAAGTCTTTCGCATTCGTGAAGCTTTTAGGTAGAATTATGATCTTAGCGTAATCTATTCTGTGTATTCTTCCGTTGGCAATTTGATCTTTGTTTAGGTCTATGCCTAGCTCTTTACACTCTTCAGATAACCGTTGTGTTACGAGATCAAAGTCATCCTCGGTTACCTCGAATAAGCTTGTGCCGTAGAGTAACTTTGGTAAGGAGCACTGTATGCAGACGTGCTTTTGCCCTCCTCGTAGCTCAATGTGTATTGTAGGCTTGTAAATGCCCATTTTTCTGTAAGCTCTCATGTGCTTTGGGAACATTTTAATTAGCCTAACATTGTTGTCGGTAGCCTTCGCTTGCTTATCTCCAAATATGCTTGGGCTGATAATCTGATCTGTCGGTATTTTTATTTGAATTGAATCAATCATTGTTGTTTGTTAGTTCTAAACTTAATTTTTCTCATTGTCTCAAATAAGTTAAGGAGGTTTGCAGATGCTAACTCGCAATCCGCCTGAGTGTAGCCAGATTCTGCGATTAAGCTGAGTTCCGATAATTCTTTCTTTAGTGTCATATATCATTGTTTTCATGATTTTAATCATTGTTAGGGTAAATTTTTTTAGCTAAGAGCAATTGTAGCCATTTGTACTGAAATTCCATACTTAATAGCAACCGCGTATGGAGAAAGGTTATCTTGCTTGTCCTTACTGATTAGATGCGCTGGGATTACTGTTTCTATGGCGCTGACCTCAGCAATCCTTTCTACTATTCTTAGCTGCAAGTCTTCTGGGATTTCATTTATCATACATTTAAACTCTTCATCCCAGTCCTGAATTACATGAAACGCTTCGTGAAGTACTGTGATGTTCCTCTTTGTTTTAGGATGGCTCATGTTTAAATAGACGACGAAATCATTTGGCGCTCCAGTCCAAAACCATGTTCCAGATACAGGAAAGTCCTCTTCGGGATCATAGCCAATTATACTGCTGCTTATACCGAATTCTTGGTCGATGAAATCAAGAAAGTCTACATGTGTATAAGGAGGCTTTCCTGCGCGTTTATGAAACTCCTTGATTAGAAGAGTGTAATGAGGCTTTAATTTCCAGATCCAATATTTATAGATGTCTACCTGTTCCGCTGTTAATGCAGAATTAAATTTATATCCATCAAGGTTTGATGGGTTACGTTTCTGAGTTTTTTCTTTTAGATTTACTTTCGAAAACGACATACTGTTTGAATTCTCTAATTTTATTTATTTCTTCTTCATCTAGACCGTCACCTCTAAGACAAGCTTCGAAAGAAGACTCTGTAGGGATTAAGCTTGCAGCTTCTAATAAGTCCCTGAGGGTCATGTCGAAGGCTTTAGCAATTTTGTAAATATGATAAATTGAAGGTGATGAGTATTCCCCGTTTTCCAGACGTGATATATAGCCAGTTCCAAGCTCAGCTTGTCCACGTAGGTCCTCTTGAGACATATTGTATTCAGTTCTTAGCTTTTTTACAGCTATCCCTAACTTTTCCCCGAAACGACCTTCTTCGTATTTTTTCATAATTTTATTGATGAAGTTGCAATCATTATATCAATGATTAAAATCATTTTCAAGAGAATATTTTTTGGATTCCTAATCTTCTAGTTTAGCTTCAAGTGTGTTTACTGTAAAGAAAGATGTTAAACTTGATACCAAAAGGGCCTCGTATAGAAGTCCTCTTCTGCTCGGTCAATTTTTACAGCATTCACTAGGTTTGAAGCAGTAGCCAACTAATTGCCATACTCCTAGACCAACGTAAGCCCAGAGGTAACTTTGAACTGCACCTAGAACGAATCCTGTGAAATTCATTTCTTCGAATCCTAAGTAACTTATTCTAAACATACTTAAGTGCATTTCTTGTTCTACAGGATTGATGTAGAACCAAAGAAAACAAATGGCAAAAAGTATTGCTAAAAATAGTCCTACTCTGTTGGCACATCGCCAGAAGTTGCATGATCCCTTCATATTTATAGGGTTAAATAATATGAATTTATAATTTTGCTCTTTTGAGTCTTAATGCGTTCATGACTACAGAAATTGATGATGCAGCCATAGCGATAGATGAGAAGATTGGATTCAGTAATCCAAGGGCTGCGATTGGTATTCCAACTACATTATATATGAAGGCCCAACTCAGGTTCTGTTTAATGTTGCGTAGTGTTGCCTCAGATAGCTTTATGGTTTCTACAGCTTTTTGAAGGTCGCCTTTTACTAAGATGATGTCGCCACTTTCAATAGCGATATCTGTACCAGTTCCCATCGCTATACCTATGTTAGCTTGAGCAAGAGCTGGACTGTCATTTATGCCGTCTCCAACCATAGCTACAACTTCGCCCTGATTCTGCAGCTCTATTACTTTAGAAGCTTTTTCATCTGGTTTTACTTCGGCGAAAACAATATCGATTCTAGCTTCTTTAGCGATAGAGCTAGCAACTATGTGATTGTCTCCTGTCATCATAATTGGAGTAATATTAAGTGCTTTTAATGACTGTATGGCTTGAATAGAAGTTTCTTTTAAGCCGTCTTGAACTCCAAATAGCGCCAATACTTTATCTTTGGTAAAAAGTGTAAGAACTGTATGGCCGCTTGCTTGCAATTCATGTATTTGAGTCTGAGTTTCAGTTGAAGGCTTAAATTCTTGTTGAAGGTATCTAAAGCTACCTAAGTAATAAACTTTATCGTCAATTGTTCCTTTTACTCCTAATCCCGTTTGGGCTTCAAATTGATCAACATTCAATGAGGTACTAGCACTTACATAACTCACGATGCTTTCTGCAAGCGGATGCTCGGAATTAAGCTCTAAAGAATAGGCTATTAACTTTGTTTGCTCTTCGTTATCTGAATAATTCTTAAAGACTTTAACTGCAGGTTTACCTTGAGTTAGAGTTCCTGTTTTGTCGAAAATCATAGTGGTGACTTTGTGAACCTTTTCTAGAACTTCAGCGTTTTTGAGTAGAATACCCTCCTCTGCACCTCTGCCTGATCCAACAACTATAGAAATTGGCGTAGCGAGCCCTAAGGCGCAAGGGCAAGCAATAATAAGCACTGCTACCATTGGAACTAGCCCAGCTCTTATATCCCCCGTGCTGAGAGCCCATGAGGCTAAAGTAAGTATAGCTACTGCTAGTACTATCCATACGAAGTAATTCGAAATCTTATCTACTAGCTTTTGAATTGGTGCTTTGGATGATTGAGCAGCTTTTACCATTTCAATTATCTTGTTCAACAATGTTTCTGAACCAATTTTTTCAGCTTTCATAGTGAAGCTAGTGTTACCGTTGATAGTTGATCCAATTACTTTGCTTTTGAAAGACTTATCGATAGGGATGCTTTCGCCTGTAACCATTGATTCATCAATAGTAGCTTCTCCATTAAAAATATATCCGTCTACTGGGATCTTCTCTCCTGGTTTGATAAGCAGTGTGTCTTCGATTTTAACTTCAGAGGTTGGAATATCTTTAGTTGATCCGTCGCTTAATACTAAGTGGGCCTCTTTGGCGCTTAATTGAAGTAGTTTTTTTATAGCTTGTGAGGCTTGCCCCTTAGATTTCGCCTCTAAGTACCTACCAGTAACAATAAACGTAGTAATTATAGCTGCGTCCATAAAGTATTGTTCGGTAGAATTAGTGAAGAAAGTTATGTAGCTTGAGTATAAAAAAGCAGCTGATACTCCTATCATTACTAAGGAGTCCATATTTGGCTTGCCTTTAAATAAGCTCGGTATACCCTTTTTATAAAATTCTCCTCCAGTGTATACAAATACTATTAAACTTAATCCAAATAATAAGTAGATTTTGTTTGGCATTACGATGATAAACTCTAGAATGAGTATTAGTATAGAAATAATCGTAGCAACGATTAGTTTATTAAATCTTTTTTTTAGTGCTTTATTACCTTCAGCTGCAGCGTGATCATGATGGCTATGTTTTTGTTCGTGCTCTAATGCAGCTGGTGTTGCAGTATATCCTTCTTTTTTAACTGCTGTAATGATGTCTTGCTCAGATGATGTGCCTGAATCAAATTCAACTACCATAT
>JAUHYY010000055.1 GCA_030426295.1 bacterium | reverse complement strand
TAATCTTTGCAAAAGTCATTTTGTCTTGGATCCCATCTAAGCCAAATCCTCTAACAAGATTTATTGATGGGGCTACTGCTCCTTTGTTTAATCTTGCAAGAAAAGTTACTCCTCGGCTTGGCATGCTCGATCTTTCACCTATAGTTGCTTATTTAGGAGTTGGATTAATAGCTTATGTTTTACTAGAAGTTCTTAATCTTTTAGCCCCAACTATTATTAACTTGTTTGGATAATGAAGATATTTAATACATTAAATCGTGAACTGCAGGATTTTAAGACATTAAAACAAGATAAGGTGTCGATGTATGTGTGTGGTCCAACAGTTTATGATAAGGGGCACGTAGGTCACGGAAGAAGCATGGTAGCTTTTGATATTGTGCGAAAGTATCTTGAATACAAAGGTTATGAAGTGAACTTTGTGACTAACTATACTGATATAGATGACAAGATGATTAACAGAGCTGCTGAAGAAGGTATAACTGTTGCTGAGTTAGCTAAAAAAATTATTCCTGATTATGAAAGAGATTTTGCTGCATTGAATATAGCAGGTCCAACATCTCGACCATCTGCTACTGACTATGTTGATGTAATGATGGATATGGTTAAGAAATTGATTGCAGATGGATATGCTTATAAACTTGAAGATGGAGTTTATTTTGATACATCAAGTTTCGATGAATATGGTAAGTTATCTGGTCAGAATCTAGATGAGCTATCTCACGGTGCTCGTGTTGGTGTTCATGAAGGTAAAAAGAATCCAACGGACTTTGTATTATGGAAAAATAAAAAAGAAGGTGAACCAAGCTGGGTTGATGAAGATGGTGTTTTAGAAGAAGGTCGCCCTGGTTGGCACATAGAATGTAGTGCTATGACTAAAGCGTTGCTTGGTGATACTTTTGATATCCATGGTGGTGGTTTGGATTTAACTTTCCCTCATCATGAATGTGAAATTGCTCAGAGTGAAGCTTGTAACGGGACGCCATTTGCGACTTATTGGCTGCATAATGGTTACGTGAATATTGATGGTGAAAAGATGTCTAAGTCTTTGAATAACTTTAAGACTTTAGAAGATATGATAGAAGCTTACGGAGGTATTGTGATTCGTTACGCCCTGATGTCTGTACATTATCGTTCGCCAATTAATTTTACTCCTGACCTGTTTGATCAAGCTAAGGCTTCTATTGAAAGAATTCAGAATTTTTATGAACGAGTTAAGGGGTTTGATCCTGCTGAAGAATCAGGTTCTGCTCATGAAGCTGTAGATAATTTGCTTAATAAATTTGGTGATTCAATGGATTCTGATTTTGAGATTTCAGGAGCGCTTGGGGCTTTCTTTGAGTTCGTGAAAGATGTGAATGTTATTCTTGATTCAGGTTCAATTAGTGTAGATGAGCAAGCCTCATTACTAGATGCTATTAAGAAAGTAGATTCAGTGTTCTCAATTATCGATTACTCTGAAAAGAGTGTCTCTGAAGATGTTGAGGCTCTGATAAAAGAGCGTGAAGAAGCAAGAGCTAACAAAAATTTTGCAAGGTCTGATGAGATCCGTGATGAGCTTAAAGAAAAAGGGGTAGCGATCGAAGATACACCTGAAGGGACTAAGTGGAAGCTTATCTAATTACTTTGTAGATATCTCCTGCTCCCATAACTAGCACAATGTTGAATCCTTCTGTGATTTCATTTAGGTGTTTTTTTGTATCTTCTAAAGACTGGCTGTAGAGAACGTTCTTATGTTTTTCGGCAATTTTTTTTGCAAATTTTTCTGCAGACATGTCTTTGATTTCTGTTTGTGAATCACGAGCTTTGTATATGTCTGGTATTACTACCTTGTCTGCTTGTTTGAATGATTCTGTGAATTTATCAAGTAAAGCAATTGTTCTGTTGTGTTGGTGAGCTTGAAAAATTAGACAAACCGATTTATTTGGAAATCTTTCTTTTACTGCTTGTAGAGTAGCTTTGATTTCTGTTGGGTGGTGTCCATAATCATCGAAAATTAATTGGCCATTTTCTTTTTCTTCTACAAGTTCAAGTCTTCGGCCTGTTCCTTCGAAATTTGTAAGGCTTTCTTCTGCTGAGTTTCTTGGGATTTCTAAGTATTCTGCAATTTTTAGTACAGCTATGGCATTTGTTTGATTGTGGATTCCAGGTACATTTAAGAAAATTTCTTCGTCACCCTCTTTATATTCGATAAGAGTTAAATGATCTGGAATAACTAGCATGTCTGCTAGTTTGAAGTCTGTGTTTAGGATTACTGCAGATTTAGTTTTGTCGACTAGTTTTTGAAATGCATCTAAGTAATCTTTCTCTGTCGGATAAGCATCGAAATGGTCGTGCTCAAGATTCGTAATGATTGTGATGTCTGGTTCGAAGTATAAAAATCCTGAATGGTATTCACATGCTTCGAGTACAAACCATTGGGAGTCCCCTTTTCTGTAGTTTTCGTTATCTAGGTAAGATGCAGTTGATCCAATAATTATTGTAGGATCAAAGTCTAGATCTGTGAGCATTTTACCGAGCATTCCTGTTGTAGTTGTTTTGCCGTGCGTTCCAGCTACTGCAATTAGGTTGTAGTCCTTTGTTATCATCCCGAGGGCCTGTGGGTAGCTTACGGTTTTTATTCCTTTCTCACGTGCTTTTTTAAGCTCTATGTTTGATCTAGGTATGGCAAGAGAGTGTACAACTAGGTCTTGGTTTCTGATATTGCCTATTTGGTGTCCGATTGAAATTTCGAGTCCCATTTCTCTTAGTTCTTTGGTTTGCTCGTTTTCGGTCATGTCGCTGCCAGATACTTCAACTCCAAACTCTGAAACAAGTTTTGCTAGAGCACTTACTCCGATTCCGCCGATCCCAATAAAGTGAATCTTTCTTGCTTTTGTTATAGGGTTGTTTATCATTTGTTAGCTTAAGAAATTTTTATGAAGAATGTTTCTCCAACAACTCGATTTATTTTAATAGTTGAGTTCATTGTAGCAATTTATATGTTAATTGCACTAACTACTTCTGAATATGAGAGTTTTAGAGTAGAAAGATACATCGAAGAGTTTGAGCAGCGCAATCAAGAAATTGCAGTTGAGAATACTGAATTAAAAGATCAGTACGAGTATTTTACTTCTCCTGAATACCAAGAAAAGATTGCTAAGCAAAACTTTGGTTTGGTTAGACCTGGTGAAGAAGTTTTAATTATTCCTGAGTCGAGTACAGTTTCTGATGAGGAGGAATATCAAAATAAATTAATTTCTGAGCGAGAGAGATTTTATAGAGATTTAAATGTGCCGCTTAAGTGGTGGTATTTTTTCTTTGGAGATGTATAAAATTGGTTGAATTTTCAATTAAATTTGCTTAATATCTCTGGGCTTTTAAAGCCCTACAACGTGGCTGGGTAGCTCAATTGGTTAGAGCGCGGGACTCATAAGCCCGAGGTAGTGGGTTCGATCCCCACCCCAGCTACCATTTTAGTGTATATATTTTCTATTTGACATTTGACATATCCCCTATTAGGGTAGGGTTTGTAATTAAAAAAATATTATGTTTAGAAATATTCTACTTATTGTCCTTCGAACAAAAGAAGCAGGCCGTCTGTAGATATTTTCAAATGTAATAAATCTCAAGACCTGCTTCATCTCGAAGGAGGTTATTTTTTTGTATCATTTAACTAAATACTATGAGATTAGAATTAAGAGATCATTATGAGGATCCAAATGAAAATTGTGGAGAGTGGGAACCATGGCACGATATCGAAGGTGCTGAATTACCTACTGAATTAGTTGAAGAAACTGACACAGCAAAAAAGGTTAATTCAATGGCAAGTTTCTCGCATGGATTAGTATCTCAAATTGCATTTGCTAAGAGAAAACCTGTTGCAGGTACTGGCAGAGGTAGGAATGCTAAAAGAAAAATCAAGAATGATAAAGGGTATTCTAGAGAGCGAGAAGAAGCAAAAAGAAGAGATAGACAATCTAAAAAGAAGAAGTAATGGCTAAACTTGATAAATTAATAGTTATTGATCCTAATAATGAACGTGCAGAGTTTGCCGCACATGTTGTTGGTGAGTTTGCAGATCAAACTGTTGTTATTGATTATAGTTTAGGAGAGGATTCAGATCCTAACTGTATTGATTCTCCTGAGGTACTATCTAAAGAAATAGAAAGAGTTCAGGAGGCATTTAGAAATGAGGTTTCAGCAACCCTGAAAGATAAAAAAGTTTTGATGGTTATCTTTAACATTCACGCCTGTGTAAAAGCGGAGTTGCTAATGATTTTGAGAGAGCTTGAAGAAGAGTATGGCTTTGGATCTAGAAAGATTTTGTATACTTGTAAGTCTAGGTCAGCTGTAACTAGAGGCTTTAGAAGAAGAGGTATTTCACGAAAAGGAGTTCGACATATTCAAGAGCGTAAGGATCCTAAAATTGATTTAGAAGCATTGAGAGCATTAATGACTTAACTATTTATGTACCTCTCTAAAATTACTCTCGCAGCATACGAGTCTTTCATTTCTTTGATGTCAGATGGTGCTGCTCCAGTTTCTTTTAATTGTTCTATTGCTTGTTGAGTTGAGTAGTCTTCGTCGAATTCGATGATTTCTATGTCTGTTGATTCTTGGAGTTTTGATTTGAATTCTTTGTTTATTGCATATTTTCCTTCATGAAAAAGTTTACCAATGATTATTAATTGGACTTTTTCTTCTTCAGTAAGCGTTATGATTTCTTGTATAGCAGTTTGTGAATTTGCGATTGGTGCTCTGGCGAATGCTATAACGCAATCAGGGTCGCTGATAGCGACCCCAATAGTTTTTGTTCCTGGATCTAAAGCTAGAGTTTTAACTCTCTTCACCTTCTACAGTTAATTTGATTGATACAGCTACAGTTGGAGCTAGAGTTAGCTTGAATTCGAAGTCTCCAGCTTCTTTGATAGCTTTTGATAGAGTGATCATATCTTCAGTACAGTCAATTTCGAATTGTTCTTTAACAGCTGCAGCAATTTCTGCTTCAGTAACTTTTGCGTATAGAGTTCCTTTTGCAGTTAGTTTTTCTGTTAAGTGAAGAACTTTGTTTTCTAGCTCGTTTCTTGTCATTTCAGCAGCTTTAGCAGTTTCTGCCTTTTCTGCTTCGATTTTTTCTGTTAGAGCTCTTGCTTCATCAGCAAGTTTTGGAGTAGCAACGATTGCTAGTCCTTCAGTTGAAAGGAAGTTTTTAAAATATCCTCTTTTAACTTTTACTAGTTGTCCTTTTTGACCTAGGTTTGCTACGTCTTGTTTTAGAATTACTTCCATGTTTTTTAGGTTAATTATTGGATTTCCCACTTATTGATATTGTAATAAATATCGCTTGGGAATGCGTAAGATGTTAGAATTTTACGGTTTTTTACTTTGTTGTCAAATGCAAATACGTGTTTCTCAGTATATAGGAACACTGCAGGTGAGTCTTCGATAAGCTTTTTATTGATTTGAGTGATTACATCGTCACGTTGTCCTGGATCAATTGTTTGCCTTAATTTGTCTAGTAAATTGTCTGTTGCTACGCTTTTATAGTTTGAAAGATTGAATCCGTTTACACCGCCTTGTGATGAATGCCAGAAGGTATATGAATCGAAGTTATTACCTAGATCATGACCGTATAGGGCTAGGTCGTAGTTTTTAGTGTTGAGTAATTTTGCGAATGTTTCAGATTCGTAGAAGTTTGCTGAAATGCTGATGCCTAGTTCTCCGTATACTTCTTGTAAGTGGCTTACAAGTGTTCTGAATTCTTGGGTTCGTTTTTCGTTAGTTGAGAATATTGGGGCGATTAGGTCTAGTTTTAGTAGTGTGTCGTTTTTTGATCTGATTCCGTCTTCGTTAAGAACCCAATCGTTAGCGTAGAGGGCTTCTTTAATGTCTTGTGTGTTTGTTTCACCAATTTGTTCTATGTTTTCGAACCAGAAATATGGCTTAGATATGATTTGCTTAGATTCTAGTTTTTCTGAAAGGATTTTTTTGTTAGCACCTTTTTGTAGTGAGTCTCGAACAGCTCTTTCTGAAAGTATGTTTGTTTCTGTGTTTAAGAATAAAGCTGTGTATTGAGGCAAGATATATTCTTTTGTTTTGAATTTCTTATCTAGCTGATCGATTAGATCGTAATCTAGGTCTGGGATAGTATTAACTGTATCTTGTGCTTCTAGAAGAACCTCTTCTGATATGAAAATGTGGAATTTAATTTCTTTGATTTTGTGTTTTCCTCCGTAGAAGTTTTTATTTTGTTTAAGGGCAACAAGTTCTGTGTTGTCGTCGATTTCTTCAATTCTTGAAAGCTGGTAAGGACCTGTTCCTATAATTTCTTTTTCATTTATTTCCGTTCCAATCTGTTCTATTGGTACATCTTGAAATATATGTTTAGGAAGGATTCCTATGCTAGTTGTGCTTATAAAGAAGGCATTTGGTTTTGGTAGAGTGAATTCGATTTCGTCGTTTGCGATTATTTCTATTTCGATGCCTCTTAAGTTTTCTTGTAGAACTTTGTTTTTGAAGTTGTCGCTCTTTATAACTGTTTGATATGTGAAGAAGACATCTTCGATTGTTACTGGTTTTCCATCGTGCCAGAGTAAGTCTTCTTTGAGCTTGAATGCGTATTTTGTTTGGTCGTCACTAACTGCAATTGTGGCAAGGTCAGGTTCAAATGATTTCTTTTCAGCATTGTATTTTGTGAGTCCAGAGTAAACTAGAGATGTAATATGTCTGTTTACAGAGCTGAAATCGTCAAATAAGGGATTAATAATATTTAATTCCTTCAAATCTTATAACAAATAAAAATTCTTCTGTTAATGATTCTTTTGAAGATTGAAGATAAGAAGTAAAAAAAATAAGAGAATTAAAACATCAAAAAGGTCTTCATTAAAAATAAATATTAGAAAAAATGTGAAAATGAAGATAAGAATTAATTGAAAAATTAAGAGCAAATTAGGAATTTAAATGAAGA
>JAUHYY010000054.1 GCA_030426295.1 bacterium | reverse complement strand
AATATGCTAAAGTTGGTCGTAATTTAAGCGCTATCCATGTTTTGTGATGAAGTAACAGTAAAGTTTCACGCCGGTAAAGGTGGGGATGGTTTAGTGAGTTGGCGTAGAGAACGTTATATTGCTAAACGTGGTCCAGATGGTGGCGATGGTGGTAAAGGCGCTGATGTTTTAATTATTGGTAATGCCAATATTAATTCATTGTACGAATACAATCTTAAAAAGCAGTTTTTTGCCGAGAACGGAGTGTCTGGTGGGAATCAAAACAAAAGAGGGCGACAAGGTGTGCCTTTAGAGCTTTTTGTTCCACTTGGTACTAAGCTTTATAATGCTGAAACAGGGGATTTAATCGCTGATATTACTAAGCATAACCAGGCTTGTGTGATTGCTGAAGGTGGTCGAGGAGGTTATGGTAATGCCCATTTCGTTAGTAGTGTGAGGCAGGCTCCAAATTTTGCTGAATTAGGTGAGCCTGGTCAGGAAATTGAGGTGAGAATGGAGCTTGAGATGATTGCTGATATTGGGATTATTGGTTATCCGTCTGCTGGTAAATCTACTTTGATTTCTCGTATTACAGAAGCAAAGCCAAAAATCGGTGAGTATCACTTTACGACTTTGGTTCCAAACCTTGGTGTAGTGACTATGTCTAAGTTTGGTGGTGCACAGAATGAAGCCTTTGCTGTTGCTGATATTCCGGGTTTGATTGAGGGAGCGCATGAAGGTAAAGGTCTTGGTGATCAGTTCTTGAAGCATATTAAGCGTACTGCGGCGACAATTCATTTAATTGATCTTACTTTGGATGATTTCATTGAGAAATATGAAGTAATTAATCATGAGCTCGAGATGTTTGATAAAGGGCTTTCTGACTCAAAGCAGTTTGTTGTATTTAATAAGATCGATGCTATTTCTGAAGATGAAATTGAGCTAAAGATGGAGTTTTTCTATGAGAAGTTCCCTGAGTTAAAAGGTAAGTGTTACTTTATTTCTGGTGTATCAGGTGAGGGGCTTGAAAGGCTTGTATGGGATGTTTATGAATGGACTAAGGACGCAGATGGAGAGCTTGTTGAAGAAGCTGAAGATTTTGAAGTTGAAGAAGGATACAGAGTGTTTAGACCTCATCTAGAAGATGAAAAGACTATTACTGTTGAAAAAGTTGAGCCTGAGACTCATATCGATCGATTTACTAACGAAGAATACGAAGCTCAGGTGTTTATGGTCTCAGGTAAGCGTTTAAATCAGATTGTTGTTATGACTGATGCCCAGAATCGTGAAGCGAGAGATCGGGTTTATGATGTGATGCATAAAATGGGTGTAAACAAGTTATTGAAGAAAGAAAAAATAGAAGTAGGGGATATTGTACGCATTGCTGGTAAGGATTTTGTTTATAGGGGAGAATAGTTAGTTATTGGTAATTAGTTATTAGTTGGGGTAGGGACTTGCTAAAAAGTCTGTTTTGTGTTACAATTTAAAGTTCTAATTGTAAATATGAAGCGATTTTTAAAACATGTTCATAGCGTACATTTGCGCATAATTAACAAGTTTAAGCATACTTTTCCGGGATTTTATGCCTTGATTGGTGGTATTGGCTTGATTACTTTTTGGTACGGATGGACTGAATTCCTTCATACTACACAAATTTTACAGCATCCGGTTGTTTCTATGCTGATTGGTCTTTCAATAATGTTTGGTACAGGTCTTATTGTTGCTATTTTTGTAGGAGATAAGCATGGTATGGATGCCGATGATGGGCAGTCTGAGCTAGATAGAAGCTATTTAGAGCGTCGTCTTCATATGCTTGATAAGTATGCTCAGCAAGAAGAAATGATTGAATCTGAGGAATACTTTTCATAAAACTAGTTCTGAAGTATATTTGATGCAGTTTAAATGCATTAGATGAAAATTATTGTTGGTTTAGGTAATCCAGGGGATAAATATTTTAGAACTCGTCATAATGTTGGTTTTTTGTTTTTAGATTATCTGCGACAGATGTGGGATTTTGAGGAATACAAAGAGAAGTCTAAGTTTAAAGCATGGATTTCTGAAGGTAATGTAGGTGGTGAGAAGGTTGTTTTGGTTAAGCCTAATACTTTTATGAATAATTCTGGGGAATCAGTAGTAGCTCTCGAAAACTTTTATAAGGCTGGATTTGATAATTTTTGTATTTGTTACGATGACATTGATTTGATGTTCCCAGATATTCGATTTAGAGATTCTGGAAGTGCAGGAACTCATAATGGAATGCGTTCTGTGATTGATCTGACGGGTATTCAAGAGATTCCACGGCTGAGATTTGGTGTAGACATAGAAAATAGAAGGGGAGAATTAAGAAATTTTGTTTTAAATGACTTTAGTAAGGCAGAAATGGAGCAGATTGAGCCGACTTTTGAAAAAGCCTTAGTTGAATTACGTAAAAAGCTAGAGGTTTAGTAAATTTCTCTTGCAATTTCATTGCTTCTTAACTAAAATCAGCCAGCAAAGTTTTAATATTGAATATGTACGCAGTAATCGAATTTGCAGGACATCAATACAAAGTTAAAGAAGGCGATAAGTTCAAAGTGAACTCTCTTGGTGCCAAAGAAGGTGACAAGGTAAAAGTAGAAGAAGTTCTAATGACTTTCGACGAAAAAGGAGAAAAGGTTTCAATCGGTACTCCAGTTGTAGACGGTGCATCTGTTGAATTAAAAGTTCTAGATAACTTTAAGGGAGAAAAGCTTAGAGTTTTCAAAATGAAAGCGAAGAAAAGATATAAAAGAAATAAAGGTCATAGACAACACCTTACATTGGTTGAAGTGACTAAGGTTTCTGCTGGAGCAGCTAAAAAAGCAGCGCCAAAGGCTAAAGCTGAAAAGAAAGAAGAAGAAGCTTAGTCTCTAAATCTTTACTAAAATAAAAGCACCCCTCAGCTGGGGTGTTTTTTTATGTTTTTATTTTAAGTATAAAATTTACGACATCACCAATTTCAATTTTTTCTTTTTTACGGACTTCTGACTTTAGTGGGAGTAGGTAGGAGTTTGATTTCTTGTCTGGGAATATCGATGTGTCCCAAGATGTTGCGCCTATAGTTACGTTAACTTTTAGGCTGCCCCAGCCACGCTTTAAGTTAGAGAATAGCTCGTTGATTAGTTCTCCTTCATTTTCTGGGATTGTAATGAAGTGCCAGGCTGCTTTGCCTGGGTATAACCATACTTCTGCTTTTAGGTCGAAATTGTTTATCATTTTATGTGAATAGTTCACTATCTTCTAAGCAGCTTTTGCGCATAATTAGGTATGCTTGGTAAAGTTTTGGTTCAAGTCTTTTCATGAGTGATTGACGGTTTTCATTGTTCAGTAATCCATTTGTCATTTCTCTAGTTAGTTCTGCTTCGAGTTCAGGGTTTTCTTGTATCAACGCAAATCTGTATGGCTTTCTTCTGTATCCCATTATGATTGGGTCTGTTGATGGTTCTGACAGGAACATTAAGAACATATTGTTGTATGGAGGTGTAGGGTTCCATGTTGTGAATTCTTCGTATGTGAGCGGCTCGCTGGGTGTTTCTGGTGAATTAACCATTTATATAGCTGTTAAAAAAGTGATTATTCCAAGTAGTATTCCTGGGATGTTGCATACGACGATTGGCCAGTCTTTTGTTTCTCTTAGGCCTCCGTACATTGTCCATGCTATACAGTTTATTGTTGTGACTATGGGTAGGATTATTGATCCTGTTTGCCCGCTTAGGTTTAATCTTATTTGGTCGATGTATGAAGTGTACATAGCTATAGCCATTAAAGATGCGAACCAACCAATTCTGTTTATTGTTTTTTCGTTCATTTATTCAAATTCAATAGTTTCAGCGATTTTCTCGATCAGTTGTTCTGCATTGGCTTTGTTACCTGGAGCAAAGCTGTATAGGTAGTTGTACCAAAGTCCTTCGTACGGGATTGCAATTGTGATTTGTGAGTTTGTACTTATTACTTTTGAATCGATTCCTGCAACTGTTGTTGTTGTGTTAGTGATTCCTGTTCCTTCAGCTGTTGGTTCAGAGTTTAATACGAAAATTTCATGTATTTCGCAGTTTTCTGCCATTGATTGTCCTAGTTCATTTATCAGGCATCCGTCTTGGTTTGCAATTTGTGGTACAACAAGAGTAGTTGATGCATTGTAATCTTTGCCATCTGTACATTCGTTGCTTTCTCTGATTTCTATATATGATTCTGGGAATTTAATCGAGAAGTTGCATGATTCGTTTGTGTAAGTAGCCCAGTCAGCTGTGTCTGATTCTAGAGAAGTTGTGTCGCCGTCGCCAGTTAGTTCTAGCATTGAGCCCCCGCCTTCGTTGTTAGTTTCTGTTTGTTCTACAGATTTATCAAGTGCTGGTTGGTAGTCTTTAGCTGATTTTACGTATTGTACGTACATGAGTCCAAGAACTAGTATGACTGTTCCAATTAAGATAAATGGTTTAAGGGTTTTCATTTTTGAATGTTTTTAATGAATTTATTTAAGTCATCGGGTAGTTCACTTTCAACTTTAATTTTCTCGTTTGTTTCGGGTGAAATAAGTTCGAGTTTAGTTGCGTGTAGGAACTGTCTTTTGAGGCTAAGTGTTTGTGCCTTTTTGTTTAGTCTAGCATTACCGTAGGTTTCGTCACCAATTATTGGGTGATTTATTCTTGCCATATGAACTCTGATTTGATGAGTTCGTCCTGTTGGGATTCTGATCTCAAGAAGTGAGAAGCTTACTTTTAGGTCTTTGGCATGGATTACTTCTTTTACTTTGTATTCTGTGATTGCATCTTTTGATCCTGTTCCTGTTCTTACTTTCATTTTTTTTCTGTCATCAGGATCTCTTCCGATTGGTGCTTCGATTTTTCCTTTGGATGGTTTTAGTGTGTCGATTACTAGAGTTGTGTAGACCTTCTTGATTGTTCGGTTTTCGAATTGGTCTCGTAAGTGTTTGTAGGCTTTGTCTGTCTTTGCGATTATGACTAGGCCAGATGTGTCCATGTCGAGTCTGTGAACTATTCCTGGTCTATCGTTGCCACCGAGTGTGCTTAGGGGGATTTTGTTTCCAAGTAAAATGTTTACCAGTGTTCTTTTGTGGCTTTTCTTTTTATCTGGATGAACTGGTAGGTAAGGTGGTTTATTGATTATGAGGATTTCTTTGTCTTCGTATATAACGTCGAGATCTTCTTTGATAGGTTCTAGGTCAGTTGATTCTGGTTCTGGGATAACAAGTTCAACTAGGTCGTCTTCTTGGAGTTTGTAGTTCTTCTTTACTGAGTCTCCGTTTACTGTTGTTGAAGCTTCAATGATTTTTTGAATTTGAGATCTGCTTAAATCTGGGAGCTGTTGATTCAGGAACTTGTCGATTCTTTCGTTTTTGTTTTCTTCTGTAATTTTGAATTGCATAAGGAGGGCTATTTAAAGCCCTCCTATGATACATTATTTTGCGAAAATGTCTTTAAGATAATCTAGAAAGAAAATTAGCGGTATAAATTCACTCACGAATATGTAGTAGTTTTCTTTTTTTGCGATTAAGTTTATGCATTTTATTAGTGTTTTAAGTATTTTCATTGGATTAGTTTTTAACTGCTAGGATGCAGGCTTCGAATCCAGGGGTTAGTTCTTTGTCTGGTGTTGATGTTCCTGGATTCTTTTTTGGAAATATGATCATGCAATCTTCATCAGCTTTTACCTCGATTAGTTTGCCGTCTTTTATGTAGGTTGCGATTATCGTTTCTGCTTTTATTTGGTCGAACGTTTGCCAGTCTTGTGTGAATGTGAATGTTTCGTTTTCACAGACTATGTTTTGTTTTGCATTCCAAATTTCTTTTGGAGATATAGGGTTTTTATGGCCTGAAATTCCAATTATGCCTAGGTTGGCAAGTAAGTCTATTATTCCTCCTTGAATTTCTAATACTTTAGGATCTTGTGTCCATCCTGCTTCAATGGTTAAGCCGATTCCTCCATGCTCGAAAGTGTATGAGTCTGTGTAAATTGCTTTTCCATCGGGGTGTAATAGGCCTTGCCCTTGTAATATTATTGGTACTTTTATGCTGTCTAATATTTTAGAAACTGATACTCCGGTTTTTGGTACTTCTATTTCGTTTAGATCTTCTGTGCTTGGTACTGCTACAAATGGAGTGCTGGGATCTATTGTTGAATGTATGTCTAGTAGTAGGTCGCTTTCTTGTAAAAGTTGTTCCAGCTCTCTTACTCTTTCTAGTTCTGGGCCTTGTAGCTCGAGAGTGTCTTCTCCGAAGAGTCTGTTCATATCTAGGTCTAATTTTCTTTTTCCTTCTAATATTGCAGGAACATTTCCTAGTGCTAGGTTTATTTTTCCTCTTACGACTTTTGTCATGCTTAGAAAGCTTATTAAAGTTTCAACGATTTCGATTCCAGCTGTTTCGTCACCGTGTATTCCTCCGAGGATTGTTATTGTTGGACCAGATTTTTTACCTTCGAATTTCCAGCTGTATGGGATTGGTCCTGTTGCTTCTGAAAGAAGATTTGAATTTTGTTTTAGTAATTTATTCATTGTAATAATTTAGTTATATATCAAAAATGACTGCCTATTAGCAGTCAGAAATAAGTTTGTATGTGATTGAAAAATTATCTACGACGCCGCTTTGGCAGTGATGCTGCATGTATTTGCGCGTGGCGTGTATGAGGTGTGTAGATGAATTTCTCCATAACTAAAATTAAGTGATTTGTACTTTACGCTGCTTTGTTCAATATGTCAAATTGAGGGTTTTGTTTATGGATTAATATTTTTTATTTTGTTAAAATCCCTTTGATTTAAAACGAAATATGAAATTTAGTGTATCGAAAGAAGTTTTTAGCAAGATAGAAGATTTAACTGTAGGTTTTCTTGTTGTTGAAGGTCTTGAAGTGAAAGATGGTAAAGCTGAAGAAGTTGCTCAAGCACTCAAGGAAGTAGAGGCAGAAATCAAAGCAGAAAATATAGATCCTGAAA
>JAUHYY010000053.1 GCA_030426295.1 bacterium | reverse complement strand
TAAAAAGACACCACTAAAAACCCAACGAAGTTTAAACCAAGCTTTTTCTTTCAAGTAAAATTCGTGCGCACCAAGACCTCCAACTAGAAACCAAAGCACATAAGCAATCAGAGTTTTTTTCTCTTGTTTAGTATACATAACCTGAAACTTAGATTGTTCTTCAGGTGTTAAATCTTGCAAGTTCATAAGTAGTAAATTAAGTACGATATAAATTTACCATGCTTTTAAATTTATTACATCTCATATATATTGGCTTTAGATTTAACAAAACATGATGTCAAAAAAGATTTTATTACTCGGATCAGGAGAGCTCGGAAAAGAATTCGTAATAGCATTAAAAAGATTAGGCCAATACGTAGTAGCAGTAGATTCATACGAAAATGCACCAGCAATGCAAGTAGCAGATGAAAGAGAAGTTATAGATATGTTGGATGGAGACGAACTAGATAGACTAGTCGAGAAACACAGCCCAGACTTCATTATCCCTGAAATCGAGGCGATCAGAACTGAACGACTGTATGATTACGAAGAACAAGGATTCAATGTAGTACCAAGCGCAAAAGCTACTAATTTCACAATGAACAGAAGATCAATCCGTGACCTAGCAGCAAAAGATTTAGGACTCCGTACAGCAAGATACACTTACGCAAACACTTACGAAGAGCTACTAGAAGGCATCAAAGAAATCGGACTACCATGCGTAATCAAACCATTAATGTCATCATCAGGAAAAGGACAATCAACTATCAAATCAGAAGATGAAATCCAGGCAGCATGGGATTACTCACAACAAGGCCGAACTGGTGCCAGTGAAATCATCATCGAAGGATTCGTTAACTTCCACACAGAAATCACAGTCCTAACAGTTACTCAAAACGACGGACCAACACTATTCTGCCCAGCAATCGAACACAGACAAGAGAGGGGAGACTACCAAGAAAGTTGGCAGCCAAGCAGAGTCTCAGAAGAGGACTTCAAAACAGCATGCGATATGGCCGACAAAGTCACAGCAGAACTTGGCGGAGCCGGAGTATGGGGAGTTGAATTCTTCGTAGCAGATGAAGGAGTATACTTCTCAGAACTTTCACCAAGACCACACGACACAGGAATGACCACTATGGCCACACAAAACCTTTCAGAATTCGAACTTCATGCACGTGCAATCCTTAGCCTACCAATCCCAGAAATCAAATTAGAAAAAGTTGGATGCAGCTCAGTAATCCTAGCATCAGACGAAAGCCCAAACGAACCATCTTACGAGGGGATTGAAGATGCACTCAAAGACAAAGATATCGACATCAGAATCTTCGGCAAACCTTCAACTCGAAAATACCGTCGTATGGGCGTTGCACTCTGCGGACTACCACTTGGTACTGACGTTCAAGAAGCACGAGACAAAGCAAACGCAGCAGCTGCAAAAGTTAAGGTTATTTTGAACTAACGAGCTCTGAGCCTAGAAACTCCTGCTTCAGCCTTTTGTCGTGCAGAAATCAACTGTTTAACAACACGTAAGAAGTTTGTAAGTTGATTATGAAAATCTTTCTCAACTTCGTCAGCATCATATTTTCGAACTAGATCACGAGCTTCTGAAAGTGAAGAATCAATCTTATCATAATCGGTTTCATCTTTATCAAGTTCATTAGCAATTGTCTTAAATCTATGACCAGCTTTTCTAACTACATGGCTAAATTCTTGCGAGATGTAATCTGGAACATCTATAGATAAAAATAAAGTATCGATTGTAATTTTCCGTCCTTGCTCCCTTGCATTTTCAGTAGTGCTAGGTGCCTTTTTAGCTTTTAAATTTGCAACAATGCCATTAAGTCTAACAATTTCATTTTGTAGAGTTTTTATTTCAGTATCTTTAGCTTTTAAATCTGCTTCAAATCTTTCGTTTGAATTATCTTCAGCTTGAGATTCTAACTCAGCAACTCTTGCTCTTAAATCCCTTGCTCGATCGTTTAGGGTTAAGGTTAAGTCTTCTCTTTCTTCATATTTTCGTATTTTTTCTTGTGCTCTAGTGAGTGCATGATTAAGTTCAGCAACATCTGCTTCAAGACTAGAAATCTCTTCAGTGAGCTCAGTATTATCAATTACAGGTCTTTGCTCAGACAGTTCGAGCAGTCTAGCCTGTAAAGCCTGAACAGCTTCTGTTTTCGCTTCTAGTTCAGCTTCAAGCTCTAGTATTCTTTCATCTACAGGTTCAGTTTCATTCCCCTTAAGTAATTCTCTTGCGAGTAACTCTTTCTCCTTGATAGCAGTATTAACATCATCTCTTAAACCTTCAATGACTTTTTCAGACTTCTTCAGCTCAGCCTGTAGTTTACTTGCTTTAGCAAGAGCTTGTTTAAGAGACACTCTTAGATCTTGAATAGTTTCTCTAGCTTTATCTTCAGCAGGCTTTGGAGTCCTAGCACTTCTCTTAGTTTTTTTTGGTTGTTTTGCTTGAACAGGTTCAGGTTTAACAGTTCTTAAATTAACATATGCATCATATGCATTTACATAAAATACAGTAGCTCGTTCAGATTCATTCATTTGATGTTCACCTTTAATCTTCAGTGCTTCAGCATCAGCACGCATTCTGTCGTCTGGAGCACCTAGCCTATCAATAAGGTGTTTGTATGGTGCGGATTGTACCATCATGAGTTTTTGAAAAAGGCTATCACAGATACCTAGGTCAAAAAGGCTTGCTCCATGATTTTTTGCTCCTCTATCTATGACATAATTTACAACAGCTATTGCATACTCAAGAATTGAAACATCTTCAAATGGTTTCATATTCCGAATATCGTCTACTGATGGTAAAGCACTAGGTCTTTTCATGATCAATAATTATTTATTCCGCACTATCTGCCCTTGGAATCGATAGCACAGCAATTACTGTACTCTGTTCAGCTAAAGAAGCTCTAAGTTGATGAATCTCCTGATGAGCTTCTTCTAGAGCTGATCTTAAAGCTTCATTGTCTTGTGCGAGAATTTGATTTCTAGAACAAAGAGTTACAAATGTGATTGCTGCCCATACCGCCAGTCCACGAACAGATTTTTCTATTGAAAGGATTTCTTCAGCCATTTCATTCATTGACCTACATCTATACATAGCTTCTTCTTCTTCACGAAGATTGTTAGAAGATTCTGCTGCTAAACTAATTTTAAGGGTTTCTAATTTGCCTTGTAGTAGGGCTATTTCTTCTGCGTGTTCACGATTTGATCTTGTTAATCTTGATTTATATCCACCTATTGATCTTCTCATAGTTGCCAGCTGAGAAAGAAGGTCTAATACTAAAGCTTCTAAATCTTTACGAGTAGGGAAACCCAACTCTTCTCTAACTCTATCGTCATGCATTAAATCACTAAGTCCTAACCTTTGCTGTTTATCTATAGATTCCGGAGTGCTCATTTTATTAATATAAAAAATAGACGCAAATCTATCACTACGCCAGTGTATATGTCAATGCTTTAGCCTTAGTAAGCCAGCTCAACCTTACAGTCACCGTTTAACTTACATTGGCATCCAAGCCGTAAATCCATAGTTTCAGGATCCATACCCATGATTTCTTCTCGTTCAGTCATTTCTCCTAGATTATCTCTGCCTTCTTGAACTTGAACCATACAAGTAGTGCAGATTCCGTTCCCTCCACAAGCTGTATCCATTTGTACTCCATTGTCTGTAGCAATCTGTAGCAAAGATTCACCAACATCATCTGTTTCAATTTCAATCTCTTTACCGTCTTTTATAAATGTAACTTTTGGCATCAATAAGCGTTAAATACCTCGAAGATTCTAGTCAAAATACCAACTTTACGCAATATCAAATAACGCCTGATCAGGAAGTTTCAAACTACATGAGTCAACAGACTACTGCTTACAGTTATTGTTTAAATAATTTGTAGTGCAGATGTCAGAAGACAGTTCTAGCTTCCTGATCAGGCGCGATTTAAATGAACATATTCTTTCCAACTCATTAAATAATTATACCACGAAAACCTAATAAGTACAAGTGTTAGCAAGCAAATAAATACTAAAAAAGACCCTCTTTGGCATAAGGGTCTTTTTATTTTACAACCTTACTACAGTCTAAGCGTTTAAGCTTGCTATAGCTTTTGCAGCAGCTGATTTGATTCTTGCTGCTCTGTTCTTTGGAATAATGTTTTTCTTAGCACATGTATCAACAACCTTTTGGAATTGTGCGTAAAGTTTTTGAGCTTCGTCAGCTTTTCCTTCTTTGATTAAATCGTAGAGGTCTTTCTTAATATCATGAAGTCTTCTTCTTTGGATTTTGTTTCGTTGTGTACGAACTGCGGCTTGTTTAACTCTCTTTTTAGCTGATTTTATAATTGGCATTTGCTTGAATCTTTATATATATTTAATTAAAAGCCTGCCAAATATACTTAAATACCTATGAACAGTCAACCAAAAATTATACTTGCATCACAAAGTCCTAGAAGAAAAGAATTATTAAATAATGCTGGGATAGATTGCTGTGTTGAGCCAAGTCCTTATATTGAGGAATTCGATAGTACATTATCAGCTCACAAACTAGCTGCTAAGCATGCATACGGTAAAGCAAAAGAAGTAGCAAAACAGCATACAGAAGGCATTATTATAGGAGTAGATACTTTAGTTTTAGCTCACGAAAAGGTGCTCGAGAAGCCAAGAGACGAAAAAGAAGCCTTCGAAACAATAAAACTACAACAAAATAGTGAAGTAGAAGTGATTTCAGCCCTTACAATGATAGATGCATATAAAGACATACAAGTAAGCGAGATCGAAACTACAAAAGTCCATTTTCACCCAATGACAGACGAAGAAATCCATTGGTATATAAGCACAGGGGAATGGAAAGACAAATCAGGAGGATTCGCAATACAAGGCATCGGATCACGCTATATTAAGGGAGCAGAAGGGGACTTCTTGAGTGTTGTTGGACTCCCAATGCAAATGATCTACCAAATTCTAAAAAAATGGGGCTACCAATTATAAGCCCAAACTATTAGAATATAGTCAAATAATTTAATTCTAAGCACTATGGCAAAAAAAGGAAAAGTAGCATTACTCATTGGTTTAGCCGCAGGAATGGCTACAGGTGTTTTATTCGCACCATCTAAAGGAAAAACCTTCAGAAATAAGCTTAAAAAAGACATTGATAAAGGAGCTGCTCATAAGTCTTTATACTCACATTTCAAACAAATGGCAGAAGATATTAAAGATACTGCTACAGACGCTTACGATGGAAGCAAACTAGAAGAAGAAGTAGAAAAGAACGTATCAAAAGCAAAGACTACTGCAAAAAAGAAGGCAACAAAAGCAAAAGCAGATGTTAAAAAGAAAGTAACTAAAGCTAAAACAAAAGCAAAGAAAGCTGTTAAGGACCTAGCTGATAAGGTCGCAGATTCTAAAGAAGAAGAATAATTATCTCTTTCTTCGTCTAGCAATCATAGCTGACCCCGCAAACATTAGCGGATAAAGAAGCGCACCTGGACCAGTATCACCTGCGATCTCAGGTGTGTTTTGGTTAAATCCAAGATTAGTCGGGACATTTGTATTCGATGGAACATTATTTTCAACTGGAGCAGGAATATCACCAGGAACATCTGCAGCAGGATAATAATTGTTAGCATTAAATGTAGGATCTCCATATATGCTTTCAGGTCCATCTACAATGATTATGTCTTCAATAATTTCAAAATCGTCTTCATCTACGATAAATTCATCATCGTCGTCATCATCTGTAGTTGCTGTAAAGTTAGAATCAACTTCAAACTGAACCTCATCAGTACATGTACTATCAGCACCATCAATAGATGCAACTAAAGTAGCAGTATATTCACCATTAGGTACTTGAGCATTATCTTCATCTTCACCATCCCAATCTAAATTTCCATTCGCTGGATTATAGTTTTCAACAGGAAGTGAAACATTATCTTGTGTAAGCACATAAACATATTCATCATCAGAATTTGCAATCTCTACTTCAAAGTCTACAAGAGAGTCACCAGTACCAGTTGCATCAATTTCAAAGTTAACACTATTAGTACTATGATTTGTAATTCTTGTTGTTGTAGTAAGGTTACAAGAATCAACGGTATCAGGAGTATCAGCAACTGCTGAACTAACTGTAACACTTGCATTCATGGTAATAGGTTCACAAGAAAAACCACTTTCATCATCTCTGGCTACAAAAGATATAGTTTCATTATATTCACCTGCACTATCAGGAGTTATAGTTAAATAAACTGCAGAATCTTCAGTGTAAGGTGCAGTCGTAGAAACCAGCTCAGTTGATTGATCACTATCTGTAAAAGTAAATGGAGAATTTTCAGTATCTGTAACAAACCCAACAGTAATGTCTTCATCTGATGAGTTACTAATAATATATTGCTGGAAAACTTGCTGCCCAGCTATAACTTCAGTTGGAAAAGCTTCTCTCATTGTAACTGATATTGCGTCACAGAATGCGTTAGATTCTTCAGCCGCTGCTTTCAATTCAATTTGTTCAATATTACTCACAATCCTAAATACTTTTTCTGCCTCTACAGTTGAGCTTGGAACCACAACTGTATTAAAGTCTACTTGAAGCCCCAGATTATAAGTTCCTACTGGATGAGTGTCTGCAAGTAAAGTTAATGGTGAGTTATGTGTACCTTCTAGCGTAAAACCCTCTACGCTATATGAATTAATTTCTGAAGACTCTTCTACACCTTTAACTATGAATAATGGATCAAAATCAAGTTGTTTAAGAGCTGCACTTTGTGCTCCAGTAAGACCAGAAGTATATTTAATATCAAAGATTTCACCATGACTCACAGAATCTTCATCTAAAGTTAAATTAAAAGAATTAGAACCTGAAGGACTAGTAGTAAATGTAGTAGATCCAATTGCATAACCATTATTTGCACTCGATGTAATAAACATAGTTACTGTAAAAGTTCCATTTAGTTCAGTGGCAATTTTATCAAGATTTACAGCAAA
>JAUHYY010000052.1 GCA_030426295.1 bacterium | reverse complement strand
CAATCAGATCTTCTTCAGATTCAGGGGGAGTGATGGCAGCAGGAGCGATGGCGGCAGGAGTCGTGGAAGTTGATGCTGGTTCCTCAACCGCGGGCGAATCACTGCAGGCAGTAAAGCCATCACTGAATATATTAATGCGCGCGGTTTAGGAACATCAATTATTCCAAAGAATGTAGTTCTGGCAGCAGAACAGGAAACCTGGATTGACAAATCCCGCCAGATTGCAGGACCAGCGATTGGTGCATTTGTTGGTGAGATTACTGGTCAGGGCGGTGACACGGCTGCTGCCAGGGCGCAACTTGAATCTGTACTCGATGAACTCAATACACAGCTGGGCAAAGACAAGTTCATACTTGGCAAGAACTATTCAATGGCTGACGTACACTGGACCGCAGACATACATCTATTAGGTTTAACCTCTGGTGCAGATATGATTGAGTCACGTAGCAACATCAAAAACTGGATGCAAAGTATGCGCGACAAAAAGAGTAACTGCGGCCAATCATTGAAAGCATGTTCGCTCCTTCCTACAGTAGAAGATATTAAAGCAGCAGCTAACTTAGCAAATCCAAAAACAACTAATAAGCCTTCAGTAACAATTTCAAATCCTGAGTATGGTAACGAAAGATCTGAAGACTTGAGTCCAATGAGAAAGGCTATTGCAAAAAATATGATGGCTTCACAATCATCATCAGCTCAACTTACTCACTTCGATGAAATATATATGGACTCATTAGCAGAAAGAAGAGCTAAAGAAAAACCTCAAGCAGAAGAGAAAGGCATCAAACTAACTTACCTTGCATACATAATAGAAGCAGTAATTAAAGCATGTGAAAAATTCGAACAATTCAATGCAGCATACGATACAACAAACGAAAAACTTCTTATTAAAGAATATTATAACGTTGGCGTTGCAGTAGACACTGAAGCAGGACTTATCGTACCTGTAATCAAAAACGCAGAAAAGCTAAGCGTACTAGGTATTGCCGAACAAATCACGGAATTAGCTGGAAAAGCACGAGACAGAAAGCTCAAACCTGAAGATATGAAAGATTCAACCTTCACTGTAACTAACTACGGTAGCATCGGAGGTAAATTTGCTACACCAATCTTAAATCCGCCAAACCTTATCAGCATTGGACTTGGTCGATTCGACAAAAAACTAGAACTAGTAGAAGGTCAACCTACAGAACATACAGTTCTACCTTTAAGTCTTACTTATGATCATCAAATCATTGATGGGGCTGATGCTGCTAGATTCGTAAACAAATTAAAAGAACTTTTAGAACAATAAAATGAAAAATATACTACTATCACTATTAATACTTACATTAATATTTGGTTGTTCAACAACAAACACAGAAACAGAATCAACAGATACTCAAGAAGAAACTTCACAATTCACAAAGTCATATAACCTTGAGGTCCCATTCACTACTCAAGCCCCCTTTGCTGAATGGGACGACCCAATACAACAAGATGCCTGCGAAGAAGCATCTGCTTTAATGGCAATGCTTTGGATAGAAGGAGAATCAAAAATAAGCAAATCAGATGCAAGGGAAACCATTCTAGACTTAGCTGAATTTCAAGATACAAACTTTGGATTCAACAAAGACACATCTAGTGAAGATACTTACAAAAGAATATTTCAAGGATACTACAATCATGAGAAAGCATTTGTAAAAGTAATACGCACAAGAAAACACATAGTAAGTGAACTAGCACAAGATAGACTTGTACTAGTACCAGTAGACGGTAAAGCTCTTAATAACCCTAATTTTTCAAATGGTGGGCCTGATAAACACATGCTCGTTATAAAAGGCTACGACCATAACAAAGATGAGTTTATTACAAATGACCCTGGAACCAGAAAAGGCCAAAACTATAGATACGATGCAGAAGTTCTTCTAAACGCAGTAAAAAATTACAAAACTACAAATTCAAATAATTCTTTCACAAAATTAGGAGGCATTGTAGTTAAAAAAGTTTAACGTCCATATAGAACTACCAAGTAAATAGATCCAGAATCAGTAACTCCTGCAGCAAACCCTGCCTGAGTCCATTTAGACTGATCAATATCAGAACTCTCAAAACCAAGTTCAGTCATACCTGAAACTGTACCACCAGAAAGTATTAAGGCCTTAACTTCGGCCAAACCATGGCCATCTTCAAGGTAATCAAATACTCGCTCATCACCATTTTCAGTAGCAAAGAAATCCTCTTCTATCATTAGATTCACCCAAGAATCTGCTGCAGTTTGTAGATATTCATTCACAGCTAAATCACCAGAACGTTCATCATTAAAAGATTCTTCGAAATCCTTATTCAAATTATTTGGGTCAAACGAAAACTCCTGAACTACATAAAAATAACCATCTGAGTTTCGAACTACACCTAGTCCAACCTCAGTCCAACTTGGGTTCAATATATTAGCTCTATGCACTGCACTTCTCATCAAAGCTTCATGGGCAAATTTTGTACTAACAGATTTAGCTATGTTTTCACCAACCAAGCTATCAATACCTGCCGCAACTCTTCTATCATTAGGCGACAAGCCATTAAGGTTAACATGGGCAAAATAATCCCTATCTTTCATATCTTCAGCATGATCCTCAGCAATAGCAGAAAGGTCAGATTCAAGTGTTACACCTCCAAACCCATACCTTGACCTCTCTTGATTAATATATCTAAGCAAAGTTGATTCTTCAGAACTAGAATTAAATGATTTACCTGGCTCAAGAATTAATCTATTCAAATCAAAATAATCAGGTATTAAAGGAATGCTACCTCTTTGATACACGGGGTGATTAATAACTGCCAAGCCTCTTGTATCATTAACTTCGATTATATGCGTACCATTTGTCGCAAAAGTATAGTCAAAACTAAAAGAATCACCTGCATCAAAACTTGAAGCATCTTTATCTTCATAAATAAGTCCATTAGGTAGAATTGCATAGAACTCAGAAGCCAAATCTGTACTCGTTTCCCCCCTAAGCGTAATCGACTCTCCTGTACTGTGGTAGTCAGGCAAATTATAAACAGTTACCTCATCTTCTACTTCACTATAATAATGTTGAGTTGCATTAAAAGACTTATTTGGACTAGATTCCCAATCAGAAATCAGATCACCACCTGATCCAATATTTGCAGCTGCCATATTCCAATTAACTGTACCCACACTAAAGTCCTCAAAGTCAGCATATCTCAAAGTTAAATCATCATTAACTTGTCGCGATAAATATACAACTTCATCACCACCTTGAGTGAATGTATGTCTTACCAAATTTGAATCTGCATCAAAACTTGCACTAGTAAATTCACCATCAAATGATACAGAACCAATACTTGGTGCTTCAGGAGCACTCACAGAATTACTTTCAGAAGGTAGGTCACTCACAGCTACAACAGCAACTTTACTACTACCACTCAAACCTGGAATCATACCTAATATATATGTACCTTCTTGATCAAAATATATATCTACTTCAAACCGATCCGAACTTAATTCAGAAGAATATGTAGAAATATTATCAGGATCACTTTGTGGATACATAAATATGAACATTGAATCATAACTACCAGCTACTTCACCTTCAAACTTATAAACTTCATTCTCATAAAATGTTTTAGGAAAGTCATCATCAAGATTTATTGAATCAAAAACATCAGCTGCATAAACATCAGTACCAAAATCAACTACTGCATCTTCAACATCAATAACATCAGACTCTGGCTCCTCAATAGCTACCTCCTCATCTTCATGAGGGTTAATAAACTCATCAAGAAACTCGTTTCTTGTATAAAGTACACGATAATAGACTTCAGAAAACTCACCTCGTAAAATTTCATCACCAGCACTAAATCTAGAGCTAAATGGCAAGAAGTTCTTGTTTTTAGCAAATGCAACATATTTCGTATACCACTGAGAAAGGGAAGTATCCGAATAAGGAGCACTAAAACTAGTCGGTAAATCCCACTCTTCAGCCTCAGCGATAACCTTAACAGACTCGGCTCTATTTATAGTTCTAGTAGGCTGGAAAGTCCCATCCTCATATCCTTCTACCCAACCAGCTTGCTTTGCAGTACACACATAAGGCGCATACCACTGAGTAACATCTAAATCAGGAAAACAACCCCGTTCAGAGACCAAATCAAGGCCTACACTCTCAACTACAATTTTAGTCAGCTCAGCTCTATTTATCTTATTAAAAGGTTTAAAAGTCCCATCTTCGTACCCTTCTACAATGTCATTATCAAATAAATAATCCACTCCATATCTATACTGATAGCTATTAGAAACATCAGAGAAATTGGCTTCTACAAGGGCAGGAGCAACCACTAGTATCAAAACTAGAAAAGTTATCTTAAATTTCATTACAATTTATTATTTTTAATCATTATTCTAAAGAATTTTAGCAATATAACAAAGATATAGCTACTATTGACATTAACGCAAAAAGCTGTACAATATCGTTTCGAATTTAAATAGACCCATGTTTAAGAAACATATAATACTAATCTTAATCATCATACTAACATCAATAATACCTACTGAAGCATCTTTCAGCCCAAAACCTGAAACCCCAATCACTCCAGAAACCTGGATACCTCAACCTGGGGACAGACTACTAGTTGAAACAGATATAAACATGGGGCACTTAATAAAAGAAGATGGTACAAGACTAACTTTTGCTGTAGCCACAGGGCAAAGAAGATACGTAGCTTACCTAGGTATGTACTACTATGCAGCTACACCTAAACAAGAATGGGTAGCAAAGGAATCTAGCACTCAACCAGACAGATTCACTTTTGGTGAAGAGGGACTATTTATAAGAATGTTTGTAGATGGTAAAAGAACACGATACGGAATTCACACAATTGCTAATGCAGACGATATATTCGCACGTGAAAGCCAAGAAAGATACGCAAGTATGGGCTGCACACTAGTAACCCAAGAAATCCTAGATATCATCGAAGAAACATTCAAAGTAAACGGAGGAGAGCTGCATGTACTGACAATATAATACCACAGTGCTAAACTCCATATATATAACATATATACAATGACACACTACTATTGCCCTGGATGCATGGGAACACTTGAAGAAATCAGCATATGCGAAACAGATTCATGCTCAGATCAGTACGAGCTAATGCAAGAATGCAACTGTTCAAATGGAATGCATGGCCAAACAGAAGAGATTATCGTAAAAGACTCTAACGGCAACATATTAAACGATGGTGATAACGTTGCAACTATTAAAGACCTTACACTTAGAGGAAGTTCTCAAGTAATCAAACAAGGAACAAAAGCATCGAAAATCAAACTCACCGACAACCCTGAAGAAATCGACTGCAAAATAAATGGAACAGCAATCGTACTTAGAACAGAGTTTGTGAAAAAAGTATAATTACTAAACTGGCTCCCAGGCTCGGGCTCGAACCGAGGACCTAACGGTTAACAGCCGTTTGCTCTACCAACTGAGCTACCTGGGAATATACGTTAATCTAAAGATCTGTCTGAAAACCTTTTGATCTTTTCTCTTATAGAGGAATGAATCTTGGGCTTCAAGCTCTAATTTATTACCATTTGGAATCAGAGCAGAGACACTATATCCAAGAGAATTAAGTTTTTCAACTAAATTTTCGCAATAAATACGTTTTGTATTACTTACAAATACAGGCACAGAAACAACAACTATTACTTCTTTTTCTACAGCGTTCTTAAGGGACTCTAAGAAATCAACATAAAGGTCTTCAATTTCCTGCATCTCATCTCTGAGTTCGATTAAAGATTCATTACCTTTTTTAGGCTTACCTAGGTATCCCTCTGTAACAACAACATCAAAATCACTTCTACTAATCTTTCTAGCATCAGCAACAAAAACCTCTGCATCTGAGTTATTGGTACCAAATCTACTTTCAAGCCAGTCAAGATTCTCTTTTGTTCCAAATATATTTTGCTGCTGTATATCAGAACCTAGAACCTGTCGCTTATCGACTAAGGCTTCCATAAGAACAGTTCCCGTTCCACAGAAAGGATCATACACTTTACCTTCACCAGCTAGGTTAATCATGGTTCTTGCAAGTTTCGGTGGAAGCATACCAAGCTTTGCATCACGGTAAGGCTTTTTGAAGTCACGACCTGAATAAGCATCAATATTCTGCACACCTTCTAAAGCAGCAACAAATACTTTGCCTGCAAACCGAAAGAATCCATAAACTTCAACTTTTCCTTTCAAGAAGCCTGAACCTAAAATCGTTGCAGTCTTTGTGTTCATCAAAAATCTAACAGACTTACCCTTAGATTTAAGAACTCCTTTAGATCTTTTTAATACATTATCAATTATGCTTTTTGATAAGAAGTTACTTTCTATACCAATATGTTTAGATTCAAGATTATTTACAACAAAGTTGATCATATCTTTCTCTTCTAAGAATCCTTCTACTTCAGTTGCAATCTTATAAACTGAAACAACTCCACCAAGCTTATCGATATCTACATTTTCGTCAGTTTCTATAACTAAATATTCTGAATGAATAGATACCAAGCATTCAGCACCATACACTGAAATAATTTCAGCAACTGACAATTCAATATTTCTTCCTAACTCTAGAATATAATGCATGAAAAGTTTTTTAAGGTTTTAGTCTTGTACATACTATCAATCACTATTGGACTGATATGTGGTTATACACACTTTCTTATAAATTATCAACCAAAAGACTGCACATTACAACGATTAAGCTTGCATGTGTTAAGCGCACTCATCTAAAATCATTATACTTTTTAAACACAACTCTATGGCAATGTCACTCAATAAAGCACAACTTATAGGGAACCTAACGCGGGATCCTGAAGTTCGACAAACTCCAAACGGAACGACTGTCGCAACTTTTTCTATCGCTACAAACTTCACTTGGAAAGATCAAAGCGGACAGAAGCAAGAAAAAGCTGAATTCCACAACGTTGTTGCATGGGGTAAATTAGCTGAAATCTGCGGACAATACCTTACAAAAGGTAGAAAAGTATTTTTAGAAGGAAGAATCCAAACTCGTGACTGGGAAGGAGACGACGGAGTAAAAAGATACAAAACAGAAATTATTGCAGAAAATATGATAATGTTAGGAGGTAGAGGAGACGACATGGGATCTTCTAACTACAACCAAGAAAGAAGCCAACAAGGTCTAAACAACAATGCAGAAGAACCAACTCAAGTTGCTGCACCTCAAGAAGAAGAAATGACTATCGACGATCTTCCATTCTAACAAAAAATGACGAGAAAGAGAGTAACGCTCGG
>JAUHYY010000051.1 GCA_030426295.1 bacterium | reverse complement strand
AGTCTATGGTTCAGCTTGGGTTTACACGTTCAGGTGAAAGCGATACTATTCGGTATTTGTACTTCCATAAAGAATCTTGCTTAGCTGAAGTACTTATTGAAGATTTAACTGGGATAGATGAATAAAGGTTACTCACTTATTGAAGCGGTTATTGCTGTGTCAATCCTAGCGATTGTCATATCTACTAGCTTGACCATTATCTTAACTGCTACAGAAACAGAAGAATCCAATCAAGATTTCTTAATTGGTAATATGCTTGCTATTGAAGGCATTGAAAGAGTTAAAAATATTTACTACACAAATGCACTTAAATTTGGTGAAGAAAATATGGAAGCTTGTTCATTTGTTCATACTCATTTAACTGATGATGTTGAGGAATGTGGCGATCCAGAAAAACAGATTGGAGATGACAGTTATTTACTTGAGCCAGTTCAAGTCGGGAACTTTCTGAACTGGAAACTGACTAACTTCACTGGTGAATCAATTACTATTGATGGATTACTTAATCCAAGTTATCAGCTGTATACTAAACCTGAAGATGCTGATTTAAGTACTACAAATATGATAAATATGTACTTCCCTCTTGGTGAGCCTGCTGATGAATATACTCCGACGGAATTTCATAGAGAAATTATTATCTCTGGAACGGATACTGATAATATTAATATTGTTTCAGTTGTTGGATGGCTTAGAGAAGATGGAAACGTAAGAACAATAACGAATGAACTAAACTTACCAAAATCATTATGAGAAAAGGATTTACATTACTGGAAGTAATAATTGTGATTAGTGTGTTTAGTATTGTTTCTCTGGTTTCTATTAATACATTTTTGACTACTTTTAGAGTTAGTCAGCAGACAACTGTTGAAAATACTTTACTTGATGATACTCGGTTTATTGTTAATCAACTTTCTAATGCGATTCAATCTAATACGATCGACTATGAGGAGTATTTTAGTCATTGTGTTATGAATGATGATTGCCCGAATTTACTTTATTCATTTGATCAAGAAGATTGGGAGACTGCTTCAAAGTACACAGATTTTGGCAGGAATCATGGATACTACAGCTGGCAGTTTTTTGATGGTGGCCTAAGAGATGACGAAAATCCGGATTCGCTCGATGGGTTTGGTACAGTTTGTCAGGAGTATATTCCGGGGACTCCTCCTTCGATTAATATTCATGACTACCCAAACGAAGCTTGTGATACTGCGCCGCTTGGTTATTCAGAAGATGTTGATACTGGAGAGCACGGTAGTGTGCTATCAAACGCATTCTGTGTACAAGATCAGTACCAGCAGCTTAATACTGATGGTGCAACTATTGTAAAACAGGATGGTCATTGGGGGTGTCTTGCTACTGCAACAGAAACTCATCCTGAGTTTGAAACATCAAACACCGGTACATACATGATGGATGAACTTTATTTGATAAGTGAAGACGGAGAGCGTAAAACTATCTTTGCCCTTGAGACAGTGAGCACAAGTGGAGATAAAGTTTTATCTAAAGTTGAGATGGTTAAGGATGTTCAGGCTCAACGTGCTGACGGAGAAAGTTTACCCCTTTTTGGATTCACATGTGCTGATAGATATTTCTGTAATACAACTACAACTGCTGTAGATCAGCATAGTTTTACAGGAACAGCTATGAGAGCACCCCTTAGAACTGATCCTTACATATATACTGCTGGCGAAGACATTTATCAGGACTTTGTGCCTATTACTCCTCTACGAGTTAATATCAAATCTTTGAAGTTTTTAGTGAGTCCACTTGAAGATCCTAGAAGGTCTTTTGAAGAGAATGCAGATGATACAAAAATTCAACCTTCAGTCATGATTTTCATTGAAGTGGAGCCATCTAGAGAATATAAATCCCCTTTCATTTCAAGAAACTTTAACCTAAAATTGCAGACAACAGTGACCTCAGGAATAATAAATGAGGTTCCAATTATCTCTGACTCTGAATAAAAAATGCAAGATTACACATCCAATGAAATAGAAGAAAAATGGCAGCGTTACTGGGCCAAAGAGCAACTTTATAATGTAGATACTTCGGTTGCTGATAGTAATAAATATTATAATCTTGTGATGTTCCCTTACCCATCAGGTGATAGGCTACATATTGGGCACTGGTACAACTACGGTGGGACTGATATTCATGGTCGTTTTAAGAGACTACAAGGCCACACCGTTTTACAGCCAATGGGGTTTGATAGTTTTGGTCTTCCTGCTGAGAATTATGCAATTAAGACTGGGACTCCACCTGCTGAAAGCACTATGAATAATATTGACCACATGCGAAAGCAGCTTAAGTCGATTGGTGCTATGTGGGATTGGACTCATGAAGTAGTAACGTCGTCGCCTGAGTACTATAAATGGACTCAGTGGGTGTTCTCGAAGCTTTATGAAAATGAACTTTGTTATAAGAAGAAAGCACCTGTGAATTGGTGCCCAAGTTGTCAGACTGTACTTGCTAACGAGCAGGTTCAAGATGGTAAATGTGAAAGATGTGATAGTGAAGTAACTAAAAAAGATTTAGCTCAATGGTTCTTCAAGATTACTGATTATGCTGATCAGCTACTTGATCATAGCGAACTTGATTGGCCGCAAAAGACAGTGTTGATGCAGAAGAATTGGATTGGTAAAAGTAAGGGGTGTAACGTTGACTGGAAAGTTGATGGTAGTGATTTAACATTAAGTACTTTTACAACAACTGTTGATACAGTTTATGGAGTAACTTTTGTTGTGATTAGTCCTGAGCATCCTGAACTTATGAACCTGGTTACTGATGAACATAAAGATTCTGTTGCTGAGTATGTTAATGAAGCTAAAAAGAAATCTGATATTGATAGAACTGCTGAAGGTAAAGAGAAAACTGGTGTAAATACTGGAGCATTTGTAGTTCACCCATTAACTGGCAAAAAAGTGCCTCTATGGGTAGCTGACTATGTTCTTATGAACTACGGTACAGGAGTTGTTATGGGTGTACCAGCTCATGATCAAAGAGATATGGATTTTGCTAACCAGTATGGATTCGAAATCGTACAGTCGATTGCTGATACGAATGGTGAGACTTTTGTATACGATGATGTAGATAAGTATAACGTTAAAGGTAAGATTATTGATTCTGATGATTTCACAGGAATGGATATCTTGGAAGGTAGATTAGCAATTACTAAGAAGCTTGAAGAAATGAATGCAGGTGAAGGGACTATCCAATACAAGCTCAGAGACTGGCTTGTTTCTAGGCAAAGATATTGGGGTGCACCTATTCCAGTTGTTTATGATCCAGAAGGAAAGGCTCACTTAGTGCCTGAAGAATACTTACCATGGGAACTACCGACAGATGTTGATTATAATCCTGAGGGAGTTTCTCCTTTAGCTACTTCGAAAGAACTATTTGAAAGAACAGAGAAAATCTTTGGTGCAGGTTGGACTCCAGAAGTTGATACCATGGATACATTTGTTTGTTCTAGTTGGTATTATTTGAGATACCCTTCTGCTACAGAGGAAAGTGCTCCATTTAATATAGAAAAGACAAATAACTGGTCTCCTGTTGATATGTATATTGGTGGGCCTGAGCATGCTTGTATGCATCTATTGTACGCGCGGTTCATTAATATGGCTCTGCATGATCTTGGTTATGTGAAATATAAAGAACCTTTCAAGAGACTTGTGCATCAGGGTTTGATTACTAAAGACGGAGCAAAGATGAGTAAGTCTAAAGGTAACGTGGTTAGCCCTGATGAATTCGTTGAAAGATTTGGTAGTGATGTATTCAGAATGTACCTAATGTTTATGGGACCTTACACAGAAGGTGGTGACTGGAGCGATAGAGGTATTACTGGGATTGTTAGATTCAGAGATAAGGTTTGGAAGCTATTAAACGAAGATTCAGAAGGTAATGCAGAATCAGAAGTTAAGCTTCATCAGACTATTAAAAAGGTTACGACAGATATGGAGAACTTCCATTTCAATACTGCAATTGCTGCTTTAATGGAATACGTTAACTTTGTATCTCAAAATGGTATATCTAAAGATGATAAGCTTAAATTAATTGTGATGCTTGCTCCCCTAGCGCCTCATTTTGCTGAAGAATCTTGGCAAGAAGTGCTTGGGCAAGAAGGAAGTGTATTTAATGCTGAGTGGCCTGAATTTGATGCAGCTAAAACAGTTGAATCAAATGTTCAGATTGTTATTCAAGTGAATGGTAAGCTTCGAGGAAGCATAAATGTTGCAAGAGATAGTGAACAAGCTCAAGTTGTTGATATGGCTTCAAATGAAGGAAACGTAGTTAAATACCTTGAAGATGCAGAAATCTTAAAGACTATCTACGTTCCAAATAAACTTGTGAATTTTGTTGTTAAGGCTTAGTGGGATCCCCCTTCTTGCGCACTAATAACACTTGCTTTAGCGTTTAACGATGCATCGTTGTTTTGGTCGAATGCAAGCATGAAGCCTGAGAAAACCATTAAACTAAGTGTTACGACAGATACTAGAATCTTTTTGTTTTGTGATAATAAGAAAGGCATATTTGTAGTTACTTAACATAATATCATACCTTATTTTAGACCTTCTGTCAACACCCTGCCTCTTCTCTCTAGGTAGTCTTCTATGGCTTTTTTAAGCTGGGGTTCTAAACTACCTACTAATTCAATATTTGGATTATGAAAATCTAACTCAAGTGTTGTTAAATCGAATTCATCTTCCCATCCTGCTAGAGGATGCTTTGATCCAATGATAATAACATTTCTCTCTGTACCGTACTCTCTTATGCACCTTGCAGCCTCTTTATCACCGTGAAAAGCTCTTGTATTAAATACTAGCAATTCAAAATTATGATCCTCAGCATTTGGATTTTGCCTCATGTACTCAATTATCAGATCAAACTCTTCATCGGATAGTTTTTCATGAGAGGTCATTTTAAATACCATATTTATCCCTCTTATATCCTCTTCTGTTGGTCGAAGTGCTACTTCAACTTTTTTAGCCCGTTGTTTTATTATTTCAGCAATAATTAAAGCATTGTGCCATGTAGTTTCTTTCCCCAGTTCAAATGCTTTACTTGCAATACTTCTATATTCCTCTTCATCTCCAGAACTTACCATATCAGTTATTTGTTGATGCCCCCTTGATGTTAGGCCTTCTAAAAATAAAGATATTTCACTGTGGTAACCTGCAATTATACCTATTAAATCTGTCTGTAATTCAACTACAGTTGGATCACTTACACGTTGTCCTTCAAAGGGATGTGGTGCTTTAAGTGCGTATACTTTTTGTTTCATCATGAAATTTAGAGTTTAGTACTTTCTCATAAAATACACACCCTGTCAACACCTCTGCCGAATACCGTTTTGCGCATCTGGCTTTATAAAGGATTCTCTGCGACATTTCATCAATCCCCAGTTGGTCAATAGCTTTGTGCACGAAGGATTTTTGTATAAAAGAAAAAACCCCGCCGAAGCGGGGTTCCAAGGTAGGTGATCTCAGAAAATCCTGGGACAATACAGGTAATAAATTACCATAAGCGTATTGAGGATGTGTATTCTAAGGCCATCTGCCTTTTGTTAGTTACCAGCTAACCATTATAATCTGCCTTGCTTCGGTTAGTTTTAAGTCTTACCAGGAGTACTTTCCAAAATCTGATAGATAAATCTATAGTTTTTGTTCCGTATCCCCTCTTTCGGACCGCTTGTTTTGGTGTAACTTGTCTGTTAGGATCAAAATGATCAAAAAAACTAAGCAGCAAATTACCAAGCAGGGGGGTTTCGTTGGTAAAAGTTGGTTAGGCTTATACCAGCACAAAGCAGAAGAGGAAAACTAAGTAACTTTACGTAGAGGAGAAGCTACTTAGCTTGTCCTTTTTTGCTTTATTTATAGATGTCCCTTAACTCGATTTAATTGGGCTCTTAGAACTTTTAGTCTAAAGAGAATTTAACTAGTGGGACTTCTCACTTTTCTTGGCCGGTCTGTAAATGATCTTTTTTATTTCTCACTTTTCTTAGTTGAGAGTGATTTCTTGTTTCAGTTGTTTTATTACTTTTTAACTGTTGAAATCATACGATTGTATCGCAGATAGAATAAAAGTCAAAAACATGTTGTAGACAGAATCTATGAGATATATTGTGCGTCGATTTTGCGATATGTAAACGGCTTAAATAAGCCAAGTAGATTTTAGATGTACTTGTGTTTTTTATTGCTTTTATATAACTTTAAAACGTTAAAATTCCTGCTATGAGCATTGATTATAAGAAAAAATTATCGGATTTAGGTACTCTTACCTATCATGTTATGACCTTTGGATGTCAGATGAATCATTCTGATTCTGAGCGGCTTTCTGCACTGATTGAAAGCTTTGGTTATAAAAAGGTCGAAGATATAGACGAAGCGACACTGATAATCTTTAATACTTGCTCTATTAAACAGAAAGCTGAAGATAGGGTCCTGGGGCAAATGAAAAGAGTTCGAAAGCTTAAAAAGAAGAATCCAGATGTGCTTGCTGCAATTACAGGCTGCATGACAAGAGTAACTAGCACAGTTCATAGTGATACTCGTGACGATTTATTGAAGCGTCTTGATTGTATCGATTTTGTATTTCAGATAAAGGATCTGCCACAGATTGGTAATCTTCTTAAAGAAGTAAGACCAATGCTTGGCATTGCTGATTTGTCTGAAGCTGAGATAGATAACTATTTTAAGATCCAACCTAAGTATGAGACTCCGTTTCAGGCTTATATTCCTATTATGACTGGGTGCGACAAGTTTTGTACGTATTGTATTGTTCCCTACTCTCGTGGGCGTGAGATGAGTCGTAGAGTTGATGAAATACATAATGAGGCAGTTGAACTTGTTGAGGGTGGATGCAAAGAGATCACTCTGCTAGGGCAAAATGTTAATAGTTATGGATTAAGCTGGATTGATAAGAAGTCTGGGAAGTTCAGTTATGATGAGGCTCCGTTTGTGCAGCTTTTAAAGAAGATTGATACAATTCCTGGTCTTAAGAGGCTGAGGTTTACTTCGCCCCATCCTCAAGATATGACGCCTGATGTAATTGATACGATTGCCTTTGGCAGGACTCTTATGCCTTGTATTCATTTGCCGCTGCAATCTGGTTCTGATGCAGTTCTAAAGAAGATGAATAGAAACTATGATACTGCTAAATTCAGAGGCATCGTTGAGTATATTCGTGAAAGAATGCCTGACTGCGCAATTACTACTGATATGATTGTTGGGTTCTGTGGTGAGACTGAAGAGCAATTTGAAGAGACTTGTAAGTTTTTTGAAGAAATGCAGTTTGATTTAGCTTATATTTCTCAGTTCTCTGCTCGTAAAGGTACGATTGCAGATAAACTTATGGTTGATGACGTAGAACGTAAAGAGAAAGCAAGAAGATGGCATAAATTAAATGATATTTTGAGAGAGAGCTCTAGTGCTAAATGTAAGTATTTTGAAGGTAAGACAATTGATGTGCTTGTTGAATATATTAAAGAAGACAAGGGAATCCTCGTTGGTAGATCGGAACATAT
>JAUHYY010000001.1 GCA_030426295.1 bacterium | reverse complement strand
GCTGATGCGTAGCATCACTCATCGCCCCATAGTTTTCAGGGTCATGGTAGTGATCCAATATGTTTTGCATGTAAATATTACTCATTTATGAAAATAACTTTTTAACTTCTTTTAACACTTCAACAGCCTTATCAATATCTGCCTTTTCATTATAAATTCCAAAACTGAATCTTACTGTCGCAGTATGACCCAACGCCTTATTTAAAGGCTGAGTACAATGATGCCCAGCACGAACAGCAATATTATTGTCAGACAAAATCTGAGCGACATCATGCGGATGCACACCCTGAACCACAAAACTAACTGCAGACTTTCGAAGTCCTTTACCAACCAAATCAACAAACCCAAGCTCTTGAAGCTGTGATTCTGCATACTCAATAAGCTCACCATCACGCCTTTCAACTTCTTCCATACCAATCCCTTCTAAATACTCAATTGCAGCCTTTAGCCCTACTGCACCAGCTATATTCGGTGTTCCAGCTTCATATCTTTGAGGACCATCTAAATACTCAACATTATCTTTTTCAACAAACTTAATCATATCACCCCCAAAATGAAACGGAGGTAAACCATTCATATCTTGAGCATACAAAACTCCAATCCCCGTTGGACCATAAAGCTTATGACCTGAGAAAACTAAAAAGTCACAACCAATACTCTCAACATCAACTTTCTTATGTACAACACTTTGCGAAGCATCAACCAATACCTTAGCCCCAAATTCATGAGCTATACTACAAACTTTCTCAACATCAATCTCAATCCCTGTTGAATTCGACACATGCACAGAACATACAAGTTTTACCGATTCATCCATCGCATCAACAATATCATCCCCTCCTAAACTTCCATCATGAAGTTCAACAACCTTAAGATTCAACCCTTTCTCTTTTGCCAAATCAAACCAAGGAACAAAATTACTATGATGCTCCATAACAGTAACCAAAATCGTATCACCTTCTTCAAACTCACCTGCCATTACATACCGAAGCAAATTAATAGACTCAGTAGCTCCACGAGTAAAAATAATTTTGTCACTACTAGCGCCAATAAACCTACCCACAGCTTCACGAGATTGACCATAGAGAGCTGTAGACTTCTCACTCAACTCATACAGTCCACGATGGATATTAGCGTAATCTGAAGCATAAAAATCACTCACAGCATCAATCACAACCTTAGGCTTTTGAGCACTTGCACCAGTATCTAAATAAACCAAATCAGGATGCTTTTCAAATATCGGAAAATCCTTTTTATAACTCATGTTATAAGCTTAATTGCTTAGATATATTATCAACCAAACTCTCACTTGGGAAATCTGCATACAAAGATTTTAAGAAACCTTCGAGCATAAGCTTTTTCGCTTCATCTCGAGAAATCCCACGAGCCATTAAATAGAATAATTTATCATCAGTTAACTTTTCGACTGCAACACCATGCCCAGCCTTAACATCATTAGTCTTAATCTCAAGAGAAGGAATCGCATCAACCTTAGCTGTTTTATCAAGCATTAATAAGTCTTCTTTCAAATATGAATCTGTTCCTCCGCCTTTTAGAGTAATATCAATTTCACCAACAACAGATGCCTTCGAGTTTTCAGATACAACACCTTTAACTAATATTTCACCTTTACAGTTTGGTGCATCAAAAATATTACCAGCAAAAATATCAAACTTCTCATAACCTTTACCATAAAACACCCAATTGATATTACTTTCTCCACCTTCACCTACAACGTGAGATTGTACTGTTGTATATGATCCAATCGAATTAAATGAAGCAATATACCAATTAATTACCGCTTGTCTTTCAACAATTGCTCTTCTAGTAGCAATATTCACATCATTAACAAAATCTGCACAAACAAAATTCACTTTGGCGTTTTCCATAACTTCAATTTCAATAGCAGAAAGAACTTCACTGTTATCATCAACAAATGTTACTTCTGCATTCTTACCTACATAAATAAGCATATGCGGAGCATACATTTGAGCAAGCATTACGGGCTCTTCAATCACTGCATTATCAGGAACATAAACTAAAATTCCAGAAGTAATGTGGGCATAATGTAAAACAGAAGCCTTATCAAAATTCAAAGGAACAATCTGACCAAAACATTTATCAAGAGCATCTGGATACTTAGTCTTAGCTGTATGAATATCACAAATATTTACTCCTTGGATTTGTTCATCAAAAGTTTCAGTAAAATTAGGGAGCCCATCAATCCAACTTGGCTCGAAGAAACTCTCTGCAAACCTTCTAAACTTTGGCGGATTTGATGACGAAAGGATTCCCTTCGCTTCCCGCGACATTTTTTCAATCACACTATCTGTTAAAATTTTATTTTCCATAGTTTTAATTATCCAACTGAACCTTCCATTTCAAGTTCTATTAATCTATTTAGCTCAACTGCATATTCAAGAGGAAGCTCTTTAACAATCGGCTCAATAAACCCATTTACAATCATTGCTTTAGCTTCTTCTTCTTCAATACCTCGACTAGTCAAATAGAAGATATCCTCTTCGTTAAGCTTTCCAGCCGTAGCCTCATGAGCAATAGTCACATCATTATTCATGATCTTCATGTCTGGAATTGTGTCTGATCGAGAATAATCATCTAATATCAAAGCGTCACATTCAATTTGAGCAGTCACATCATGTGCATGAGGCATAACCTGAAGCAATCCTCTATAAACAGATGTTCCACCACCTTTCGATAGCGACTTCATTACTACGTTACAAGAGGTATGCGGAGCAGCATGTATAACCTTCGCCCCAGTATCTTGAATCTGACCAGTATTAGCAAATGCTATCCCAAGATGATCTGCATGAGCACCAGCTCCTTTCAAAATAGAACATGGGTAAAGCATAGTCACTCCAGACCCAAGGTTTCCACCAATCCATTCCATCACACCATCATTATCAACAATGGCTCTCTTTGTATTTAGGTTATATGTATCTTGACTCCAGTTTTCTACAGATGAATATCTCATTCTTGCACCTTTACCAACATATACTTCTACACACCCAGCATGTAACGCATTTGATCCATATTTAGGAGCACTACATCCCTCAATATAATGAGCTTGAGCTTCGTCTTCTACAATAATCAAAGTATGTTCAAACTGACCTTGGCCAGGAGCATTCATTCTAAAGTAAGCTTGTAGAGGCTTATCAAGTTTCACTCCTTTAGGAACATATAGGAAAGTTCCACCACTCCATACAGCACCATGCAGTGCAGCAAACTTATGGTCATTGTAAGGAACACACTTCATGAAATATTCCTTAAACAATTCTTCGTGTTCTTTAAGTGCAACATCACAATCCACAAAGATCACTCCTTGTTTTTCCCACTCTTCTTTCAAAGAATGATAAACAACTTCAGATTCATATTGTGCTCCAACTCCAGCTAAAACTTTTCTTTCAGCTTCAGGAATCCCAAGCTTCTCAAAAGTATCTTTAATATCTTGTGGAACATCATCCCAACTTCGTGCATTTGCCTCAGCATCAGCTTTAGCATAATAGGTAATATCTTCTAAATTCAGTGCAGAAAGATCAGGACCCCATTTAGGCATATCCATCTCAAAGAAAGTCTTTAGTGATTTTAGCCTAAACTCAAGCATCCATTCTGGTTCCCCCTTCTCAGCAGAAATCTTTCTTACAACTTCTTCATTAAGACCTCGTGCAAATTTAGCTTGGTAGCTAGCATCATTTCTATGCTCAAAAGTAGATCTATCAAGCCCAGCGAATATCGGATTGTCTTTTACTTCACTCATAATATTAGCTATTAGCCATTAACTATTAACTGTTCGTACCCTGTAGATTCTAGTTCTTTTGCATAATCACCACTCGCACTTTTTACAATTTTCCCATCAATCATCACATGTACAAAATGCGGTTCAACGTAATCTAAAATTCTTTGGTAATGAGTTACCAATAAAACTCCGAAATCATCACCTTTCATAGAATTTATACCTTCAGCAACAATCTTTAAGGCATCAACATCAAGACCAGAATCAGTCTCATCAAGCAAAGCAAACGTTGGCTGAAGTAACTTTAATTGTAGGATTTCAGCTTTTTTCTTCTCACCTCCAGAAAAACCTTGATTCAAAAATCGATCTAAAAACGCAGGATCAATCTTTAGTTCTTCCATTTGAGCTTTAATCTCTCTCTTGAATCTAAACGCTTTCATTGGCTTAGCCTCAGGATCTTTAGCAAGCAAATGCGCATTATAAGCTGCAGTCAAAAAGTTTAGCATTGAAACTCCAGCAATCTCTTTCGGATACTGAAAAGCTAAGAAGATCCCAGCCTGAGCTCTTTCAAATGGTTCCATTTCTAATACATTCTCCCCATTTAAAAGGATTTCTCCTTCAGTTACTTCGTAAGCCGGGTGACCCATAATAGTATTAACCAAAGTCGATTTACCAGAACCATTCGGCCCCATAATACAATGGATTTCACCAGCACTAACTTTTAGATTCACACCTTTCAAAATAGGTTCACCATCAACACTCGCATGAAGATTTGTAATTTCTAGAGTTTTAATCATATTCAAATAAATTTATAAGGACTAAGAGTATACATTTTCGAAACTGATAATCAATATTAATTTAACAGATATTGCCTTTATTTAAAACAAAACCTATACTAAGACCTATCTATTAAGTAGCTATGAATAGAAATTTCAGCAAACAACGAGAAACAATTTTAAAAGTCATCAAAGATGCAGAAAAACATCTAACAACTGACGACATTTTTGCAGCTGCCAAAAAGCAATCGCCTTCTATTGGAATCGCAACTATCTACAGAAACCTACAACTCTTAGAAGAAGACAAACAAATCCAAAAAACCCAACTAGATAACGGAAAAACCTACTACGAACCATACATCGGGCCACACCATCACCTAGTCTGCACAAAATGTGGAAAAATCACCCACGTAACAGAACCCGACTTTAAACTCTGCGTAACCTGCATCGAAAACAAAAACCAAGTCAAAATAAACAAAATCTCAACAACCATCTACGGGGAGTGTTGTTAAGAATTTAGACTCTCTAGGAATGTATTTAAGGCTTGAATGAACTCAGGACTTTTTTCATCAACCTCTGGAGCAAAGAAACGTCTAACTGTAGATACTCGCTGATCTACACCATCTTCCCTCATATAAAAAGTCTCAAACCCACCACCTACTGGAACTCTATCTTCACCTGGAATTCGAGCAGGATTATCAACCCCTTCATATAAAAATCCTACAATCTGTCTTATCGATGACCCTGTATAAACTCTGCCTAAAGTCAAAGTTCCAATAACTTCTCTTTCAGGAAACAACCTTGGATCTAAATCAGTACCACAAATAGTTAAAATATCGTGAAAATCTTCTACTCTACAGGCTACTCCCATAACAAAAACTTAAATTTTTTGTACTAAAACCTACCAAACTCACTCAACATGTCAACTACCACCCCAACTCTTCCTTACCATTAACGAAATTCGCAAATCTTGCTGCCATAAAAAAGAAATCTGACAGCCTATTTATAAACTTCAAAATTTCAGCATCAATCTCTACCTCTTCGCTCAGCTTAACCAATAACCTTTCACACTTCCGAGTTTGCACTCTGCAATAATGTAAAATTGTTGCTCCACGAACTCCACCTGGCAAAATAAATGACTTTAACTCAGGCATTTTTTCGTCATAAGCATCCATATTACACTCAAGTCTTCTAGTATACTCTGCCCAATCAATCTCTTTTATACGATCTGGCAATTTTGCAGAATCCTCAGTTGCTAAAACTGAACTTAAAGAAAAAATTAGTCTCTGAATCTCTTCTAAAAACGGCTCTGTTGGCTTACCTTCTAAGTAAGATCTTGCATCACCAACCATTACATTAAGCAAATCTAGTTCGCCATAAACTTCAAATCTTAAATGTGATTTTTTATATCTTCCCCCATCAAAAAGAGAGCTCATTCCTTCATCACCTGTACGTGTATAAATCCTCATAAAATTCTATATTAATAACAGACTTAAATTATCATAACCCAACAGACTGCGCCATAACCTCAAGCGGCGCTCTTTGATGAGTAAACAACTCAAACTGCTTTGCTCCTTGATAAAGAAGCATCTTTTTACCAGAGATAATTTTACATCCGTTATCTTTAGCAACTTGTTCAAGAACTGTTCCGGTATAAACCATATCAAAAACATATTCGGTACACTTGAGCCAATCTGGGCATACAAGCAACCTATCATCACCACCAATTCCAACTGATGTAGCATTCACAAGTACATCAACCTGAGGGATTTCAGAAACTTCACAAAATTGAGCCCCAAACTCATTGGCCAAAGCCATCCCTTTAGAAATAGTTCTATTCGTAATAAACAGCTCTGCCTTAGCATTACGCAGAGCATACAAACAAGCTCTTGCTGCACCACCTGCGCCGTAAACCAAGATCCTTTTTTCTTTCAAATCCATAACTTCATCAAGCGCACAATGCACACCAAACCAATCAGTATTCTCAGCTACGATTTTCCCATCATCGCAAAACAAAGTATTTGCAGCTCCAATCGCTTTCACATGGGGGCTAACAACATTCGCAAAATCCAAAACCGACTGCTTATGCGGAACAGTGACACTCACACCCAAATACTCACCAGCTCTTAATAACCTCATGAAATCAGCAAGCCCTGCTGGAGCAACATCAACAGCATCATACTTAAAATCCAAACCAAGCTCACGATATGCAGCATTATGCATAGCCGGAGACAACGAATGCTCTACAGGATGACCTATAACGCAGCATTTTTTTGGCATGTCTTTAATTTAAATCGGAAAGAATGTAACATAAAAGAAAACTAATAGAAACAAATGCCTAGAGACTTAAGCATACCCACAGAACTGACTAGAATAAGAAAAAAACTCGACATTATAGACAAAAAAATTCTTAAGCTTTTTAGAAAAAGATTTTTAATAATCCAAAAATTAGCAAAGCTAAAAGTAATTTACGACTTCCCTGTAGAAGACGAAGAAAGAGAAGTCCTAATGAGGAAAAAATGGAGGAAAATCTTCAAAGCAAAAAAGAATGATACCGAATTCATAGACGATCTATTCGATCTAGTAGTGGAATCGTCAAAAGACATGCAAGAATCATATTTCACTAAAAAATTAAAATAATGGCCATATTCACACTTGGGCCGGAAGGTACTTATTCAAGCCAAATTGCCCTCGAATACTTTTCAGACAGCACTATAAAATATTTAGACTCAATCTCTGAAGTTTTCACAATGGTAAACAAAAAGAGAAACGCATACGGAATAATCCCCCTCGAAAATATGATCGAAGGATCAGTACGCGAAACACTCGACCTTCTTTATGAAACAGACGCAAAAATAATCGACATCATTAATCTACCAATTCACCATTGCCTTTGTGCTCAATCGAAAAATTTCGAGATCATAACTTCTCATCCACAAGCACTCGCACAATGCAAAAAATACCTACAAAAAAACTACAAAAAAAAGCTAACACAAAGTGCTAAATCAACTGCCCAAGCCGCACTCCAAGCCTCTGAGTACAGCCAGTACGCTGCCATATCAAGCAAGTTCGCCGCAGAAAAATACAACCTCACTATCCTCGACGAAAATATCGAAGACTTTCAAGGTAACATCACAAAATTTGCAGTGATCGGAAAACAATTCAGCGCAAACTACCAAATCACATCAATCGCTTTAACTCCTACAAATCAAGATCAGCCAGGCCTACTTTTAAAGATGCTCTACCCTTTCCAAGAAAACAAAATCAACCTTACAAAACTCGAATCAAGACCCCAAAAAGAACAACTAGATAACTACATTTTCTACATCGATTTTGAAGGAGACCCAAAACAAGCCAAAGTCCGAAAAACATTCACCTACCTAGAAAAAGATTTGAAAATCTGCGACATCAAAGTCCTTGGCGGCAAAGCTATTGATTAGCCGCTTCTTCAACAGCCAATCTCGCACGAGTCTCAATGATAAGATCATAAGCCTCTCTTTGTTCAGGAGTCATGTTACCTAAATTAGGTTCATCTCTTTCTACACTTCTAACACCAGATCCTTCAAGATCTTCACCAACTAACCCACCCAAACCATCTGGGGAATCTTCTAGTGATCGGCGTTGTTGTCTTACTACTCTATTATTTCGAATTCTTGCAATAAGACCTTGCCTTTCAGGCACGCCTCCAATTCCACGACCAGTTTCTCGTTGAATCAGCAATGAACCATCTTCTTGTCTTTGCGGTAATTCTTCTGCTTCCCGCCCTAATTGCCTCATAGTTCTTCTACCTTGATACTCTCTATCTAGAACTCGAACACCATCATCTCCACCTAAATCTTCTTCAGGAGGCAAAACAAAATCAAGATCTTGCGCAACATCCTCTTCGTCAGGAATAGAATCTGCAGCAGGTTCAAGATTACCAGCTATATCTTCGTCAGAAGCAGGCTCAACAATAGGCAAACCATTATCTTCCGCAATCTGCCTATCAATTAAACATCCGAACTTATCAAGGAGACTTGGATCTTCAACATTTCCACACTCGACTTCATCAAGAATTCTATTTACCTGGTCAACAACTGCATAACCAAGAACACCAACAATTGCAACTACAGCAATGCCAACACCTTTTCTAAGGCCTTTTCTTTTTGGAGGAGTAAAATGTCTATTTCTTTGATCTATAGATCTCCTAGCCATAACTACTAATTAATAACATTACCATCTTGACCAACTATAACTGTTGGATCAAAATCATCTGCAGAAGCTTCAACAGGAACCACATCATCTGCAACTTCACCAGATCCTTCACCTTCTTCTAGAGATGATGAACCTCGCCCTTCAAATAAGTCATGACCAAGAGCAGCAATTAAAGCTAAACCTACACCTGCAGAAATCATTTTCCATTTTAATATAGTAGCATCTCTTTCATCAATTTTTCTTTTAGCATTTCTTAATTGCGCAACTTCAGTGCCTGTATCAGATTCATAATCTAAAGAATCAATAACATCTTCTGAATCCTTCCTTTCCTTAGCAGAAGTAGCTAAAAATAAATCGTTTTTATCTCCCTTTGGATTAATATTACATAAATAATAATAATTACCATCTAATTCAAATCTAAGCACTAAATTTCTATGCGCTTCATCTTTATCAACATAGTAAGCGGCAGAAATACTATTGGCATCATCAATTCTTCTAACAACATCCACCAAAAAAGCCTCCATAGTCTGCTCATCATCGTCTTCAACCAAACCAAAATCTGGATGCAGTCTAATCGGTAAATAACCAATATCATCATTATGAGCTGTAAAGCCTGATTGCATACTTTCAAATGACGCCTTTAACCTTTTAGCTAATTTTTCAGCGTATAAATCTATAAGCTCTTCTAAAGTTCTTGGAACACCTGCTGCTAAACTAAGATTAATAGCAGAAAGATCTGGTAGATCGTTAGAAGGAGCTGAACTAGGACCATTATTCATTTTTTCTATTTAAATTAAGGCCAACATAATAATGGTCGAGACGAATATGTCAAATTATTCTTCAACCGCAGGATCAAGAGGATACCTAACAGCTACAACCTGGTCACCACTCGCCTGCAAAGCTTTCATAAAATCCGAAATCAAATATACAAACCCATTGCCATTTCTTATACCAGACTCACTCGTAACAAAATGCGTATCTGAGTAACCGATTACTGAAACAAATACTTTAAAGTCAGAATCATAATAAGGATTATTCAAAATAGATGTATCCAAATAACCAATAACGATATTCCCCTGCGAAACCTGATACTTAATAGCTTCAACAGATGGAGCAGTTATTACTTTAGAAAACCCGCCATCATAATCCTCAATAAAATAATCCGTTGGAAAATCCCCAGCAGCAGTAACAGCAACTTGGTTTTCAGAGGCAAAATACGCAGGTGGCTGCTTCACAGTTTCGAGCACTTCTTCTTTTTCTTCATCTCCAAAACTTTCTACAAATTCATCAGCTCCAGACAAAGAAGCAATATTTAAAACAACAGCAACAACAAAAAACACAACTACTAGTAACCCAATAAATCTACCTATCCACATATTATTTTCTAAACAAAGACTTAAAACTTATTCCAATTCGTTTCAATCCAGCGTACCTAAGCATATCCAAAAAATGCATAACGATAAAGTATACTATCACACCAACCATAACGCTCAAACCTGTTGTAAACCAAACACCAAAGCCACTAAAATCTCTAATCAAATAAACTACGGTCCCCATAACAGCGCTCCCAAATACAATTCTCAAAGTCCGATTAATCAAAAATCTAAAATGCAAATCCACGAAATTACCAATGAAAGCAAACAACAAGAAAACCTGCACCAAACTTGCAGTTACAAATGAAATCGCAAAAATATTAACTCCATACTTCACCGCCAACGTAAAACTCATAGTCAAATTAATAAATAAGAAAACCATATTTATGCTCACCGGAATAATTGTATTATGAAACGCATAGTAAACACGTGACAGAAGATGCATAGCGCTCTCAAATGGGATAGAAAACGCAAAAAAGAACAGAACCCCTGCCGTCAAGACAACATCCCTCTCATCAAATTCTCCACGTTTCAAAAGAACGGTAATAATCTCATTACTGAGTAAACCCATTCCAACTGCAGCCGGAACAGCAAAGAAAAATATCTGCAATAAAGTACTCTCAATCTTTTGAATAAGCTCTGGAATCTTGCCATCCTCTTTAAAGTCTACAATAAAAGGGAACACCGCCGTCGCAACAGAAATCCCAAACAACGAAACTGCAAAACTCTGAATGTTCCGTGCATAATAAAACGCAGAAATACTACCAGCACTCAAAACTGTAAGCCCAATATTATTATATGCCCACAAACTCACCTGCCACACCAGCAGCCCCAGCGTCTTCGGCATAGCAAGACTCGCAACCTTTTTAATACCAGGATTCCAAAACCTAAACTTGAAACTGAAATCTAAGAAAGCAAAATCAAATACACGAATTACCAAATGGAACCCAAGCCCAATCAAAACACCAATTACTGCCGAATAAATTCCAAACTCGCCATTAAAGAAATAAATACCAGCGATAATACCTACATTATAAAACGCAGCTGAAAGGGCATAAGCCAAGTAGTGTTTGAACGTAATCAAAACAGTTCCAAGAGTATTACTAATACTCATTACAATCGGAGATACCAACAATATTCGCGACATATTTATTATCAATTGAGTCTGATCATTACTAGCCTTCGCAATAAATCCTTCAACAATCCAAGGCATTGCAATAAATGCAACCACAGCAACAACCAAAACCAAAAGCTGACCTAATATAAAAAACGATCCAGCAAGCTCAGCAGCATCATCCTTGTTCTTCTTTTCTCGATTCCTAAACACAGGCAAAAAAATACCCGACAAAGCCCCTGCAGTAGTTAATGTGTAAACCATATCAGGAACCAAAAACGCAGCGTTATATGCATCAGTAAGCTGACTAGCCCCAAAATAATTCGACATCAAAATATCTCGAAGCAACCCAGCGGTGTAACTAAGCACAGTCGCAAACGCAATTATCACCGAAGCAGTTCCACTCGAAATCGGCCTAAATAACTTTGAAAAGATTCTTTTTTTCATGCACGGATTTTAGCATATAATAAAGTCACACCTAACTTTATTTATGAAATACTGGACCTCTTTCACACTAATCGCAAGCGCTATATTACTCATCTGGCCAATCAGTGAATACGCCAACATCGTAGTCGGAATCCTAGCCGGAACTCTCGGACTCTGGACTTTATTTGGGAAAAACTCATAACTCAATCCGTCGTGCACGACGGATTTTCATAATCAATCCTCGCGTCAAGAGCTTCGGCGCCGAAGCTCAAATTTCCAAACTCCAAAAAACACAAACACAGATAAATAAGAAACCAAAGTCCCCCACCAAATCCCAACTATCGGGAAACTCCAACCAGCAACTAAAGCATAAAGCACAAAGCCAATACTCCCTGGAAAAAACATAGACCTACTAACAAAAGGAATCACTTCGCTTCCTTGAGTTTTAAAATAGATCAATAAAGTAGAAGTCATAGAAGCAGGGAACACAGCCATTAAAGCTCCCCAAATATTCCCTAAAGTCTTCGATAGATAAACAACTCCAACAACAATAACGCCAGCAAACAAAGCCCTAACTGCCACATTACTAAAAATCATAGGAAAACTCTTCAAAGGCTTATCTTCATTATCAATAACTAAATAACTCCCCGTAATCAAAACCAAGAAAATTCCAAGCGACAACTCAAGACTCAAATCACCAGCAACTATAAGAATGTAAGCCCCTAAAAACCAAATCAAATTCGAAACCAACAAACTAACTACCAAACCATACTTAGCAAGCAAAGCCATCGAAGCAATAAAAACATAAGTCACTGCCAAGGTAGCCGGCACAGCAATCGCAATCTCGCTAATATCAGCCGGACTCTTAACCAAACCAGTAAAAAAGAACCCAATCGCCATTGTAGTCGGAACAGTCAAAACAACACCCTTCCATTTAGATGGAACCCTCTCAGCAATCAAACTCTGCAAAGAAATAAGCAGACCACCAACTAAAAACGATATGACTAACTGTAGTTCGAACATAAAATTCACCAGCTATCAGCTATTATCCATTATCTATTAACTCCCCTTCTTCTCCTCAATCATCTTTTTAGCATCTTCATAAGTAAGATCCTCAGGTTTGATGTCTTTTGGCACAGACACATTTACCTTACCTTGATTAACATAAGGACCATACCGACCTGTCTTAACTGTGATAGTTTCATCTTCTTTGAAAGTTTTCAAAGGTGGTTTTGCAGCTCTTCGACCTCGTCCTTTTTTCTCTTCTTTAAGAAGTTTAACTGCATCATCTTCAGTAAGCTTCAAAATATCTAATTCACCAAGACTTCGAGTTTCAGAACCAGCCTTAACATAAGGACCATACCGCCCAATATCAGCAACAATATCTTCATCATTGAACTTACCAATCACTTTAGGGAATGAAACAATTGCTACAGCTTTCTCAAAATCAACATCTTCAACCTGAACTCCAGGTGGAAGCCCTTTCATCTTTGGTTTTTCTTCACCACCAGCTTCACCAAGCTGAACATAAGGACCAAACCTACCTACCTTAACAAACACCGGCTTACCACTCTCAGAATCAACTCCAAGCGGCTCATCTTTTTTAGCTGAACTCTTCAAGAGCTCGACAACCATTTCTTCTGTAAGCTCATCTGGTGCAACATCAGCAGGTAAAGACGCAGTCTCTTCTCCCTTCTCAACAAATGGACCATATCTTCCAACTCGTACATCCATCTTTATTCTTGGAACAGGAATAGTACAAACTTCTCGTGCATCAATATCAGCCTTAATTAAATCAACCAACCCAGTATGCTTTTTGTCTCCAAAATAGAAACACTTCAAATACTTAAGCCGATCTTCTTCACCACGTGAAATCGCATCAAGATCTTCTTCAAGCTCAGCCGTAAATTCCATATCAACTAAGTGGCTGAAATGTTTTTCCATCAAACTAATCACGGCAAAAGCCACAAAAGTCGGAACAAGGGCCTTACCTTTTTTATAAACATATTTTCTTCTCTGAATAGTATCAATAATAGATGCATACGTACTCGGTCTACCTACACCACGAGCTTCAAGCTCTTTAACAAGCGATGCTTCAGTATAACGAGCAGGTGGCTTAGTCATGTGCTCACCAATTTGACCATCTTTCATATCAACTTTATCTCCTTCACTTACATCAGGCAAAATATTATCTTCACCAGAAGTCTGTTTATCAAGATCCTCTTTATAAGCTTTCAAATATCCAGGGAACTCAATCACTCGCCCATTAGCCTGGAACATTGCGTTTCCATCTACAATCTTAATTACTGTCATTTGCATTCGCGCATCCTCCATCTGAGAAGCAATCGTTCTCTTATAGATCAAATCATATAGCTTAGCTTGCTCAGGAGTAACATTCCCAGCAACTTCATCAGGAGTCTGGAAACTATTCCCCGCAGGTCTAATGGCTTCATGCGCTTCTTGCGCATTCTTTACTTTTGACTTGAACACTCTCGCCTCCTTTGGAAGATACTCTTCCCCATACTCTTTCTTAATAATAGATCGCGCAGCTTCAATCGCTTGAGTAGACAACGAAATCGAATCCGTTCTCATATATGTAATGTAACCATTTTCATAAAGCTTTTGCGCAGCACTCATTGTATCTCGAGAAGACATACCAAGTTTTCTATTGGCTTCTTGCTGCAAAGTACTCGTAATAAACGGAGCATAAGGCGAAGACTTAACTGGTTTCTTTTCAACAGACTCAATAGTCCAGTCAGACTTCTCAAATTTCTTAATCAAATCTTCACAATCCTTCTTCAAAAGTCGCAGCACTTCTTTATTTGTAATCTCACCAGTATCAGGATCAAAATCCTTACCAATCGCCAACTTTTGATCACCTACCATCTTCAAAGTCGCCTCAAACTCTTCCCCCTCATCAGTTACAAAAGTAGCAACAACACTACAATATTCAGCAGCAACAAATCGCATTCTCGCTCTTTCTCTCTCAACAATAATTCTTAATGCAACACTTTGCACACGACCAGCCGAAAGCTTCGGCGCAATCTTTCTCCATAAGATAGGTGACACCTCATAACCATAAAGTCTATCTAAAACTCTTCTAGTTTCTTGAGCATTCACAAGATCCATATCAACTTCCCTTGGATTATCTATAGCCTTCACAATTGCGTCTTTTGTAATTTCATGAAAAGCCAATCTCTTAACAGGAACCTTTGGCTTAAGCACTTCTAATAAATGCCAACTAATCGCTTCTCCTTCTCTATCCTCATCCGTTGCGAGATAAAGTTCATCAGCCTTTTTAAGCAAATCTTTCAATTTTTTAATCTGTTTCTTCTTATCAGTCGGAACAACATAAAGCGGTTCAAAACCTTCTTCAACATTTACTCCAAGCCGAGTCCATTTCTGATCTTTAACCTTATCAGGAATATCAGCTGCACTTTGTGGAAGATCTCTAATATGCCCAATACTCGACTCAACGACATAATCTTTTCCAAGATATTTATTTATCGTTTTCGCTTTCGCAGGGGATTCGACTATTACTAATTTCACAAAATAAGCTTAAATTACAAAATCAAAAATAACCCAAACCTCCAAAAAGACCAAACTTAAATTATAAATGACACAAAATACTCAATAAAAATCAGCCATTCACTATTCGCTATTAAACATCAGCCATTAACCATCCTCTACCTGTTCCTATAAACATCCCAATTCAAACATGAATCGTATTCACCATTCTCAAAACACTCTTGAGTTTTCTTAATCATTTCAGCGGCTTCTTCCCAATTATTAGCAATCTCAATCACATCTAAATCATCTTCATCAGCATAGCTGCATCCAATAATATCTGACTTTATCCACTCAACCAGACCTTCCCACATATCGCCCATCAATATAATAGGTATCTTACAAATATGCCCAACTTGAATCAGTTGAAGGGTGTAAGCAAACTCGAGCAAAGTACCAATTCCTCCAGGAGTAATCACAACTACATTAGAAAGCTCCATAAACGAATCAAGCCTTGTAGAAAATCGATTGTGGTTCTCTTTTATATCTAAATGTTTATTAAAACCTTCTTCAAAAGGAAGCTTAATTCCAATCCCAATAGAATGTGCATCTTCATGACCATTCCCTTCTTTACCATCCATATGACCTTTATTGGCAGCTTCCATCATTCCAGGACCACCTCCAGTCACAACATCCGCACCCATTTCACCAATAGCATATCCAAGTTTATAAACTTGCTCATATTCAGGATCACCAGCCTTAGTTCTCGCAGAACCAAAAACTACTACCCTAAAATCTTTCTCATTAAGCTCATTTTGTATTTCTTCGTTCATTGAAACAAATTATTAACTATTTAATTATTGTAAACTAAATGGAACTGTACCAGCTGGACTATCAGTATGACCTAACGTGTCTTCCCAATTTGTAAGCCATTTCTTGAAATCTGTCCCACTACCACTAGCTACAACCTCATTTAAAAGTGCCACCTGCACATCAAGAATATTTAATTTTTTAAATTCATCAAAAAGTGCATCAAATAAAGATGGGTCATACCCCAATGACTCAGCTAAGTAGATCATATCAGCACTAACTTCGTCATGCTTACTTATAAAATAAGAAACTCTGTTGGGTCCACGCATAAAATATATATTTAGTACATCTAAATATTATACCAAAAACAGCTCTAATAAGCAAAAATTTACGCTTTGTTTACTTTTATTTCACCATCAACAACAGAGTTTGCTAAATCCTCAAGATTAACATCCATAACATCTATGTTTACAAGTTCTCCTTCACTATCAAAATCCATAACAACATTACCTTTAACTTCACTATCAACACTAGCAACTTCCTTAAGCCGAAGCTTTAAAACCCTGGAATTTTCATCATACTCAATTTTATACATTAGCTTAAATATTTAGATACTTTTGAAGTCGTAATAACTGTAATTACTTTTATATTATCACTTTCAGAAACATAATACACCAATATAGCGTGCCCGTTATTTCTTAAGCCAATAGCCATATATCCTTCATCCTTTATCGCCAATTTCATTGGATTCTTAACAACTCTCTTAACTTCACTCAAAGATATATTTCGTTCCTTCATCCTCAACTTCGCATGAAGAGTAAAAATAAAATCAGACATCCAAAATAATTAGTTTTAAACAAAACTAACGAAGATACTTCAACCCAACCTAAAATATTACTTAAATCAATAAGCAAAAACTTCGAGCCCCTCAACAAACCGATCTATAGGTAAATCACCCTTCAAGTCCTCAAGCAACTCAAGCTTCACTTCACCACTAATCAACAATATGACTCGCTTAGAACTTTCCAATGCTTTATAAGTCAAAGTCATACGATCATGTACATCAAATACATCTGTAGTGGTATGACAAACTAACTCATCTTCAGGAACTTCAGAATCAGGGAAAATCGATGCCACATGCCCATCTGGTCCCATCCCAAGAATAAGTAAATCAAAAATATAACCTTTCTGTGCAATCTCTCCCTCAAGTACCACAGTCATTTCATTCAAAGCATCATCAATAGGCAAGCTAGCATCAAAGCCAGTAACCATTGCATCAGGCATTGCCTCACTAATCATGTTTAAATTGCTCCCATCAGCACGCTCATCTATAGATATAAAATTCACTGTCTCATAATCAAGACTCTCATAAATAGGTCGAGGGGTACCACCTCCTGCAAGGCCAACCGTATCACCCATATGTAAATCCAACGACTCTAAAATCGCATCCATCCAGTCCTCCTTAGTTTTATACTTATGAATAATCATATCTAGAAGAAATTATGCCACTTAAATCCATCTCTCTCGATAAGCTCATCAGCAGATTTTGGACCAACTCCACCAACTTCATACATATCTAGCGGAACCTTATCATTCTCAAACATCTCACCAATCGGATCAATTATTTTCCACGCCTCATAAATCTCAGGGAAGTCTAAAAACAACATGTGATCACCAGCAATACACTCAAGCAGCAATCGGGTATGCTCACTAGTACAATCCCCCTTACAATAAATTGGCTTACTTGTTACCTCTTCATCAAACTGGAGTTCACGACCACCTTGCTTAGTCAAAAGATGAAAACTCACAGACTCATCAGGCTGAAGGATCATCACCAACTTATTAGTACGCCCTTCCCCAAGCTTTTTCTGATACTGATGTGGAGCAAACTCAATCACAACCGAAGTCCACTTTTGCTTCAAGCTTTTACCTGTTCTCAAATAAATCGGAACCCCATGCCAGTTCGTAGAATCAATACCCATCTTAAGAGCAACAAAAGTTTCAGTATTCGAATCTTCACTAACTCCATCATGACCTCTATACCCTTCATACTGACCTCTAACAATATCTTCAGGAGAACCTTCAAAATACATATTCTCAAGCAAATGCACTTTCGACTGATGCACCAACTTTGACTCAAAAGATCTCGGAATATACATAGTCAAAAACGCAAGAATCTGGAACAAATGCGACTGCACCATATCTTTCAAAATCCCCACATTATCAAAATAACCAGCACGCCCTTCAATATCAACGGACTCCATTGCTGTAATCTGAATGTTCGCAATATTCTTACCTTGAATCAAATAACTAAAAATCGAATTCGCATACCTAAGCGAAAGCAAATTAAACACAGCCTCTTTACCTAAATAATGATCAAGCAAGAACACCTGGTTTCTCTCAAACTGATCAAAGATCTTTCGTTTCAACTCTTTTGACGTCACATAATTTTCGCCAAATGGTTTTTCAAAAATAAGCCTCAACTCGACATCTTCTTTGTTCAAAGTTTCACCAACACCTTTAATAATGTCATCAAAAACAGAAGGCGGAACAGAAAAATACCCAACGCGAACCCTATCTTCAGTCTCTTCAATTTCTTTTAATCTTTCGCAAAGCCCCACATAATCGTCATGATTATCGTATTGACCAGTATGATAAAAAACATTCGAAACCAATTCATCTAAAACTTTATCATCTACATTCTCAACTTCATGCTTAACAGATTCAGCAAACTCAGCTCTAAACTCCTCATCAGTTTTTTCAGTTCTTGAGTAACCAACAATTTTAAATTCTTCAGGCATACGCCCTTCAGAAATAAGTTCATATAAAGATGGGAAAATCTTCAACTTGGCCAGTGAACCTGAAGCCCCAAATATTATCATTGTAAAATTCTTCTCCGCTTTGATCATCATCGAAATATTATAATACGTAATTATAATACATAACCAATGACCAATGACCAATAACTAATAACTAATAACCTCCACACTTCCATCCTCTTTTCCAACTATCAGCATATCAACAAGACCATTAAACACGCCAGTATCAATAACTCCATCAATTTGCATCAGTTCTGCTTCAAATTCCTCTAAAGTTTTACTCCCATCGAAAACAACATCACCAATCAAATTACCACTGTCACTTTTTTCTTCACGATATTCAAATTGCATAGAAGCATCTTCAAAATACAGCCGAACTCCAGCTCGCTTCGACTCATCAATTTCTAAAGGAACATCATACCCACCAAAATTATCTACAAGCTTTGAATCGTCAGCAATAATAATCTGCTTAGCAGTTTTCTTGGCAACTTTCTTTTCAAGATAATGAGCACCACCGCCTCCCTTAATACAAAGCCCAGTCTTGGGATCAATCTGATCAGCACCATCAATCGTTACATCAATATTCTCAACATTAGGTTCATCGAGTAGCTGGATTCCATAACCATTAGCTTGATCGGCAGTTCTATCACTTGTTGGCACCCCAGTTATATTAAAATTTTCTGTAAGTCTCTCACCCAAAGCATCAACAGCATGCTTAGCAGTAGACCCCGTACCGAGCCCCACAATCATTCCATTCTCAACAAATTCTGCTGCTTTATAACCAGCTATCTTTTTTTGTTCGTCTTGATTCATTTTTTAAAATTAATTTTCTCTACCTTACAAGTTTTGACCTGGTACTTGCAACAACACCTTGCACCTTATCAACTTTTCTAAACAATATTCTGGCAGGAACCTTCGGATCCCCATTACGCATACCAATTTTAATAACCTCATATTTTTCACCTCTATAATCACCAACATATCTATAAACTAAATCAGGCCCTCCTTTAACCCTAGCAGAATCAATCAAACGCAGTGAACAATCGTAGCTAACTAAGTCAGCTACGATAGGCAAATCTCCGTCCGGTATCTGCATATACCTAGCAGAATCAAAATTTGCATAAAGAAAATTAGTCCCAGAATTATTTAAGTAATCCAAAAAAGAATCATATTGCGGATTTTCTGCAGTATCTTCAGCTATTGCCCTAGCTAAATCATGATCTGCATCTAAAGGGATACGTACGGTTCTTGTCATGTATAAAAGTTACAAGAAACAATTATATAAGAGTAGCACAAAATGTCAAATCACCCGAACGTAAAAGCGTAAACCTTAGTATTTCCATCCAAAAACTCAAGCTCAAGCTCGTGAGTACCACCTTGATCTAATTCAGCCAAAGTATAAAGTTCATCAGCATCTACAGTCACAGTTTTTACTTGTTCTCCATCAACATAAACCGCAACTCGAACCTGCTCATCTAACGCTGGACTCATAACCAAATACACATTTTGAGCACTGAAATTTATCTTCAACTTACTTCCCTTTTCAGCTAAGGAGTGCTTTTCAAAGAAAGTCCATCCACCACTATACGCATACTCATTTTCCTCTAAAGATTCCGGATACCCATACACGCTCATCTCATCTTTTTTGATTTCACCAGATGCAAACCTCTTAGTTCTTCTATAACCCAAATAAGTCTCTGGCGTTCTCCCTCTTGTAGTCGAATATGAAGCATCAAAAACAGAATCCGTTGGCTCATAACCTGCTTCACTCAATAACTTCTGAATCAACTGTTCAGTCTCTTCGTACTTGCCTTCACCGTGATGGTTATAAACCAGCTGACCTTCATGATCAACTAGGAATTTAGAAGGCCACCAATGATTTTCATAAGCTCTCCAAGTTTCAAAATTATTATCCTGCATAATCGGATACTCAAGCTCAAAATCTTCTATAGCTTTTCTCAAATTATTAGGATTTTTCTCAAACTCAAACTCGGGAGCATGTACACCAATTATCACTAGTCCGTCATCACTATATTTCTCATGCCAAGCTCTCAAATAAGGTAATGTTCGAATACAATTTATACAGCTATATGTCCAAAAATCTACAAGCACAACCTTACCCTCAAGCTCTTCTAAGGTAAGTGGATCACTATTAAACCACTCACCACCTTGAATCAGCTCAGGTGCAGGCTTAACTTCATCTAAATCTCCAGTCGAAAACGAATCAGTCCCACGAAGTACATCCAATTGCTTTTGAACTTTTTCATTTTCTTCAAACTGAGTTAAACCGGCACCGTAATTTGGGAACTTCTCCAAAATATATGACTGAAACTGCCGATCAAAATTAAAAAACAAAGCAATAGCAGTCAAAATCATCAAAACTCCAAACACTTTCTGAATCCGACCTAAATTCCGTGTTAGCGCTGGTACTTTCTGAACCAAAGTTCGACCACCATATAAAATCGCAAGCATGGGAATCGCCGTACCAATTGCATAAGCCAAAGTAATAAATACGGCCTGCGAGTTAGCAGCACCAACCAACGCCAAAGAAATCACTGAAGCCAAAATTGGACCAACACACGGAGTCCAAACAAGTCCTAAAGAAAGACCGACAAAACATCCACTCTTAAACCCAGCATGATCAGACTTACTCTGAATTTTTTGACCTTTAGTTGCCAACTTCGACGCAAAAATCTCAAACAAAACTTGTAACTTCGGAACAACCAACACCAAACCAAATCCAAATACAACTACAATCGCAAGAGTTCTTACGAAATTCGCAGACAACCCAGTTGCATCAACCACCGCAGTCAAAAACAAAGTAAAAAATGTGAAGCTCAAAATAAATCCAGTAACCACGCCCCACGGATACTTCTTAGAACCCGTAACCGAGCTCGACAAAATAATAGGAAGCAAAGGCAAAATACACGGAGACAAAATCGTTACTATCCCAGCAAGAAAGGCGAATAAAAGCAAAAATTCCATAAAAACATTTTTAAAGTGATCGAAGTATAACACTTGTCAAAATCACTATCCAACATTCTCCCAGAAACACTTCTGACAATAAACTTTATAAGGAGCATCCTCTGGATAAGTCGCCAACATCGATTCATTACAGCAATCACAAGTTCGCTTATACAGAGCCCTTTCATTTCTAAGAGCCATACGAATTTTATGCCGACAAGCCGGACACTGATCAGGATTTGGCAGTCCCTTATCTGCATAAAACTTTGCTTCTTGATCGATAACTAAAAAGTCTTTCGAACAATCCATACATTTTAAAACTGTTTGAGTATTCATGATATAAAATTAAATTTTTAAAATAGATTGAATAACACTATCGTCCTCACTTTGAAAACGCTTCTGTTCATAATCTGAAACCAGATACAAACTCATATTATGTAATCGCTGACTCATTAATTCCTGCTTAATCTCAGCAACTTTCTTCTCATATTCCTCCGGAGAATATGGCTCATTCAAAATGTGGTACTCCTTATTCGCCAAATAAACACATCCAAAACAATTCTTTAAATTCTTAGAATAAGCGCAAAACTCACTATCGCTACACTGGTCAGTATGCATCAAGAAATTACAATTATGATTAATCGGAGCCTGAACACACGAGTAACACCACTCGACCTCAAAACAAACCGTCAAATCTGTACTATTCGTATTCCCATTACATTCAATATTGTAATTACAATACTCAAGTACAAAAGCGTCATAACATTGATAAGAACCTTTACACTCAGTCAAGCTATCACCCACACAATCCTCCGTCTGAAATTTATGTACCCCAAGAACCGGAACCTTCCCCTTCAAACTTTCTAGCCGTGTATAAACTGCCTCCTTATGCACTGGATTAGATAAATCTAATTGTTTCAAACGATTCTCAAATTCTTCTTTTGTAAGTTGCTCGTTAAACATGCAGTACTGTTTTTGATACAAGCCCACACACCCAAAACAATTCTTACATCCAAAGCAATCAAGACAAAACTGACATTCTGAACAATTCTGACAATATTGCGAGTAATCACACTTATAACAATTACTACAATCAATACATTCAACACACCACTCACAACCAACACAAAAAGTTATTCCACTACAATTGCTACATTTTCTTGAGTAACGAGCATAATAAACATCTTCACAGTAAAAAGCGCAAAACGAATAATAGCAATTTTTACTATTAACCGCAGTATCTGCATAATCACAGTTCTCAGCATTAACGTGTTTCACATTATACCGAGGCTTATCAATCAATAAGGTCTGAAATTTTTCTATAAAATTATTCATTGGTTTTATTAAATAATATCTAACTATAAGATAACTTCGCCTAAATGTCAATACCTCCATTACAAATCATATCTATAGCAGGCCTCATTAAACCACCACAGGCTTGTTAAAGCCACTTATACGTGATATAATATTTGTAGAAATCTATTCTACATTATGCTAAACGAGCAAGAAATATTCCGAGTTAAGTCTCATTTAAAACGCTTTGACTGCTCAGACAGAGAAATCGAAATCTATATCAAATCACTCCAGTTAGGCCCATCCTCTATTCAAGAAATATCAAAATCCTTAAATATGAATAGAGTGACAGTTCATAGCGCAGCAGAACAACTTATAAAGAAAGGACTCTTAACAGAAACCCGCAAAGGTAAACGTAGACTAATACTGGCAGAAGACCCTAAAGCACTAAAACAAATTATCCAAACAAAACTCAACGAACTCAAGCAGATGGAGACCAACATTGGATACATCGCTGAATTACTTTCAAAAATAAAATCCCAAGACACCGCTCGCCCAACAGTTAAATTTTATGAAGGAGTTTCAGGCCTCAAAAAAATGCTTGAAGAAACACTTGAAGCGCAGGGCGAAGTACTGCTCTTCTCTTACGTACAACAACTCGCTGACGCTGTTCACCCTGACTATTTAGAAGATTACGTAAAGCGACGTGCCAAAAAAGGAATAACAACAAGACTTATATTCCCGAAATGCAAATACGGTGATCGGCTAAACAAAAAAACAAAAGAATACAAAATCACAATCAAAGTCCTCCCCGAAAAATATCATTGGGCCGCTGGTTTTTTCTCGTGGAACAACAAAGTAGGATTTCTTTCATACACAGAAGGTAAAAGAACCGTCACAATAATCGAAAACAAAGACATCGCTGTATTCATCAGGCAAGTCGTATTCGAAATAGCATGGGATTCAGCAAAACCATACAAATAAACCATCGCTTTTAATATTTTGAACATTCAAAACTCCTAGCTTTTTCTTAGAAAACCCATAAAATGCTCCAGTTAACCCAAAACAAAATGGAAAATAAAACCCACGATTTAAGTCACGGAAACATCGGTAAAGAACTCTGGTCAGTTGCATGGCCAATGATGTTATCAATGTTCTTTTACACACTCTACAACTTCGTTGACGCCTATTGGGTAAGCAAACTTTCAGCAGAAGCGATCGCAGCTGTAAGCATTTCTCAAATCACATTATTTGTAATGATCTCACTTGGATTCGGGTTAATCGTAGGATCAGGAGTAATCATGGCAATGCATATCGGAGCAGAAAACAAACCAGAAGCAGAAAGAGTACTCGGTCAATCATTCGTACTAAGTGCAATACTTGCAGCCTTCTTCACAATTGTCGCACTTACATTTAAAGAACCGTTCCTTATCGCATCAGGTGCAACCGGCGACATTTTCAAGCCGGCAATGGACTACTACACAATCACAGCCGGCGGATCAATCTTAATGTTCACCCTAATGACAATAATGTTCGCCTTCAACTCGCAAGGTGACACAAGCACACTTACTAAACTCTTCGCAATTTCAACAGGTATAAACCTAATTCTCGACCCTCTTCTTATTTTTGGATGGGGACCAATTCCAGCACTAAACATCTCAGGGGCAGCAGTAGCAACACTAATCTCACAATTCGTATTCATTGTTATTGCCCTAAGATCTCTTTCAAGCGATCACAGAAAAGTCCGATTCCATTTCAAAAACCTAACCTTCAAATGGCAATCAGTTAAAAAAGTTTTAGATATCGGATTCCCAGCATCACTCACTCAAGTTATTTTCCCAATTGGATTAGCACTAGTAACTAAAATCGTATCTAATTCATTCCAAGAAGCTGGAGCAATCGCATTCAGCCTTGGATTCAGAATCGAATTCTTTGCATATCTTCCAGCAGGTGGATTCGGATTCGCAGCAATGGCAATGATAGGTCAAAACCTAGGAGCAAAAAACTTAGAAAGAGCAAAAGCCTCATTCAGAAAAGCACTTAAATATGGATTCCTCGGCGCAGCCGGACTCGGCCTCGTAGCAGCACTTTTCGCAAATCCACTAATCAAAGTTTTCACTGAAGACCCTCAAGTTATCAGCTACGCATCAACCTACATGTACACAGTCGCACTAAGCTACGGATTCTTAGCAGCCCTTATGATCGAAGCAACTTCATTCCAATCAATCGGTAAATCATGGCCAGGATTCTGGATCTTCTTACTAAGAATTGGATTCATCACAATCCCTCTAAGCTACTTATTCACAACAGTTCTTAACTACCCAATCATCTCAGTTTGGATAGCCCTAGTTCTCGGAAACATAATCGCAGCAATTGTAGGATACTTCTGGATCAACAGAGAACTAAACAAAATAGACTTAGACAAAGTACCGGTTCACTAAGAAATGTTTACTTTAAACGCTTAAGTCTCAAGCTATTAAGAACAACAGAAACAGAACTAAAAGCCATAGCAGCACTCGCTATTATTGGTGAAAGTAAAATTGCAAAGAATGGATAAATCACTCCAGCAGCAACTGGTATAGCAAAAATATTATAGCCAAAAGCCCAACCAAGATTTTGCTTAACAACTTTAAGAGTACTATTTGATATCTCGATTGCTTCAACAACTTTGTCTACCGTTCCATGCACTAAAACAATATCTCCGGTTTCCTTCGCAACATCAGTACCAGTCCCCATAGCAATACCGATATCCGATTCCGCTAAAGCAGGAGCATCATTAATTCCATCACCTACCATCGCAACATAAAGCCCCTCATTCTTTATCTCTTTAATGTGCATCGCTTTCTCTGTTGGTAAAACCTGAGCAATAACCCTATCAATACCTAGCTCATCTGCAACATATTGAGCAGTTTCTTTATGGTCACCAGTAAGCATAATTACTTTGATACCTTTCTTATCAAGAGCATTAACAGCTTTTTTTGCTTCAACTTTTGGCTTATCAAATAGTGCAAAAATTGCTACTTGAACACCATCAATTGCCATTGAAATTACTGTTTTACCTTGAGAATGGAACTCCGATACTTGGTCACTCAATGAATCATCTCTTTTAACTTTAAAGTTATCCATCAACTTATCATTACCAATACAAATTTCTTTACCATCAACTTTACCTTTCACTCCCATACCTTCCTCTAAAGCAAAATCATCAACTTTTAGATCAGAATAATCAAGCCCTTCATCAATAGCCTTCTGGTTTATTGCCTCAGAAAGAGGATGCTCAGAAAGATGTTCTAATGCAGCAGCAATTCTCAAATATTCTTTTTGTTTTCCAGCTTCAGAAATAATTTTATCAACCACAGGACGCCCTTCTGTTAAAGTACCTGTTTTATCAAAAACTATAGCTTGAATCTTATGAGCATTCTCAAGCGACTCAGCATCTTTAATAAGGATTCCTTTTTTTGCAGCAACTCCTGTACCCACCATTACTGCAGTAGGAGTAGCTAAGCCAAGTGCACACGGACAAGCAATTATTAATACAGCCGTAGCAATATATAACGCTGTCGAGAGAGTATTTCCAGGCAAGTTAATACCTATTGACTCTGCAAAGAAATACCAAAATACAAAACTAATAACTGCAACCAATATTACAACCGGAACAAAAATTCCAGAAATCTTATCAGCTAACTTTTGTATAGGTGCATGAGTTCCTTGTGCCTCTTCAACCAACTTAATTATCTGTGACAGAAGAGTCTCTTCTTGCACCTTACGCACCTCAAACTTAAACGAACCTGTTTTGTTAACTGTTGCACCAATAACTTCATCACCTTCGGCTTTCTCAACAGGAATAGATTCACCCGTTACAGCAGACTCATCGATAGCACCTTTACCTTCTACTATAACGCCATCCAAAACAATTTTCTCACCTGGTCTAACTACCACTACATCACCAACTTTTATTTCATCAATATTTTTCTTTACTTCTTTCCCATCCACCAAAACTATTGCCTCTTTAGCCTGTAATTCAAACAACTTCTTGATTGCATCATTAGCCTGTGACTTTGCACGAGCTTCAAAGAACCTACCTAGTAAAATAAAGAAAACGATAAATGCTGCCGCTTCAAAAAATACATCTTGTTGAACGTCGGAAAAGAAACTCGGGAAAAAAGTAACCACAGAAGAAAAAACCCAAGCTGTAGTTGTACCTAGGGCAACTAAAGTGTCCATGTTAGAACTCTTTGATTTCAAAGCATTAATTGCTCCTACATAAAATCCACGGCCACCGTAGAATAAAATAACAGACGCAAAAACAAACTGAACTAAATAAAAAATATTTATATCTACACCATTAAAATTAAAGAGTCCTAAAGGTGCATGCATCATTTTGATAACGCCCAATAGATCTAAAATCATAGCAACCATCATTAAAGCAAATGGTACTAATGCAACTCCTGTTACAACTAACCTTTTTTTCAAAACCATATACTCTTTGTTTTTTTCATCTTGCTTTTCAGCATCATCCTTCACCAATTTATAATTACCCGCACCCGAAACAATTGAAGCTAACTTATCAAAATCAAGTTTTGTATCATCGTATTCAATGTAAAGCGTCTCAGTTGAATAATTAACAGTAGCCTTATCAACTCCATCACTATCATTAAGCTGCATTTCAATTAAACGCTTACATGATGCACAGTGCATCCCAACAATAGAATAACTTTCTTTCTTCATACAATTTTAATTAAGATTTAAATTTAACTGTCACCGGCTGAACCATTCCCATAGAACAAGTAATTTTATAATTACCAGATTTAGGAGCCCCTAAATCTATAACATTTTCGCCAGGCTCAAGAATTGTAAAATTATCTGTTAGACCAAAGACTGATAACGCTGCTGCACATCCATAAACTCCCTTATTATCAACCACTAACTTCGTAGGAACACCAGCCTGAAATGTATTCTCACCTACTAGAAAATAATCAAAACCTTCTGAAACTAACTTAATAATTTGATATTCGGTTGATTGATCATATGAACTACTAAAATCAATATCTTGAGAAACTTCTTTTGAAAGGTTTATATCAGATAAGCTTGGTAAGCCTAATACGTTCATCTGACTATTAATGTTATACAAAGCAAAGAAAACTAAAATAAAACCTACAACCTGATTAAACAACACACTAAAATGCGGCTTCTTTCTAAACTGAACGCTAGTCAAGCTAAGAACTACCAAAGCAGGCAACGTACCATAAGCAAAAGCGAGCATTATCCCTGCACCCTCACCAAACGAACCTGAAGCAAGAGCAGCACCTTGGGCGATAAGTGTAAATCCACAAGGCAAGAAAAATGTTAAAGCACCTACAAGATAGGCAGAACTTCCTGACTCACTTTTCTCAGCAATTTTTGCACCCCAAGATTTTGGTATTCCTAATCTCAACTTTTGTGCAAACTCGAAATCCAGCATTTGCAAGGCAATCAAAAGCATTAAAAGAGAAACTAAAATCACCAATATTGATGCAAAAAATAAACCATCAAATTTAAATAATGATCCAACAGAACCAAGCAGACCACCTAAAATAAAAAAAGCGATAATCCTAGAGATATGAAAACCAACATGCTTGCTCACTACATTACTATGCCAATGCTTTGAAAGCGAAAGTAAAACACCTCCAATTAATGCTGCGCAACTTGAAACACTAGCAACTAATCCAAGAACAAACGCTGAAACAAATGATAAATTACTATCAAAATTTACAAACTTAGCCAGCTGGAACTTTTCAAAAACTATAAAAACCACCAACAATAACACAGCTACACTCAAACTCTTAAAAATTTGAGGTTTTGTATCTTGGTCAGCTCTATCTCTCAACAATTTGTAATCTAACTTTTTAAGCTTATTAGATATTTTCTTAAAATTTATTGTAGTACTCGACTGCATATATAAAATTGCATTACGAGTTCCCATAGAAACATCAACATATTCGACCCCATCTATCTTAAGGAGTTCCTTCTCAATCAATATCTCACAAGCGGGACAATGCATTCCTTCAATATATAATTCTAATTTTTTAAGTTTATCTTTTGACATTATTTATAATTAAAAAGAGTTAATAATTCAGTTATCGCTTTGTCAGTTTCACCCGACTTAATATGATTCAAGTGACAATGCTTCAAATGATTCTCAATCAGAAGCATATCCATTTTTTTTAATGCACTCTGAACTGCTCTTGATTGATGGATTAAATCAACACAGTAAACATCATCTTGAAGCATTTTTTCTATCTTATTCAAATGCCCCTTAATTATTCGGACTCTATGAATAGCCCTCTCTTTAGCCGTTTTCTTCTTACGTTTGTCCATAACTACAAATTAAATATATCCCCTGTAAGGGGATAGTAACACCGTGTCAAAATATGTTCAAGCACAAACAAAAAATACACATCTTCATGTGTATTATATTGTGCTTTGTAATGGCGGGATCGACGAGACTCGAACTCGCGACCTCCTGCGTGACAGGCAGGCGTTCTAACCAACTGAACTACGACCCCATTTGAAAGAGCTTTTGCATTTTAGCCAAGCTCTTAAAAAAGTCAAATGAAATTACATCCAACCATCAGCAGCACTTTTACCAGTTCTTCGGTCAACAATTTTACCTCTATCATCAATTTCAAGCCCCCTCATATCATAAGTTTGAGAGATCTCACCGTAACCGTTTCTCAAAGGTACAGTAGGAAAATTATCACCACTTGAAGTAATACCGTTAACACCTACACTTAAAATTCTCCTTAAAGAAGTAGTGATTAATGCTATTGGCCCAGACTCTCGGTCTTTCGAAACCTCAATACCTGAACCTTCTTCTATCACTCCAAGTACATCTGGAGATTCTAAAGTTCCCATAATAAATATGGTTAAAAAATATTCAGCTAGGAATCTTAAGACTTTTTCCCAAAATGTCAAACCTTCAAGAATCACTTTTGTTTTACAATATCACTATTATATACTCCAATCCTATTAAATACCTTTATATGAGAATCGGAATCGACTGTCGCCTCTACTCTACTGAATTCGGAATCGGAAGATACGTAGACGAATTAATTAAAAACCTAGCAAAAATAGATACTAAGAATGAATACATTCTATATTTTAAAAACCCTGAGTTCGAAAACTTCAAATGTCCTACCCCGAACTTCAAAAAATATTTGGTAAACGCACCAATATATTCCCTTAAAGAACAAACTATTTTCCCACTAGCAATAAAGCAAACTAAGCCAGACCTAATCCATTTCACACATTTTAATACCCCACTCTTAACACTAAGAAAACAGATAGTGACAATTCACGACTTAACACTTCACTACTACCCAGGGAAAAAATACACAAGCTTAATCAAAAGACTCGCATACAAAATCATATTCAAAGCCTCAATTCTAAAAGCAAAAAAAATCATTACAGTTTCGAAAAACACAGAAAACGATTTACACGAACTCTATAGATTTACTAAAAAGAAAACTCAAAACATCTACCTTGGATTAGCCGAAAGCTTCAAAACCAATCACAGCTCATCTATCAAACTACCAGAAAAATACCTTCTATATACAGGTAACTGGCGAAGCCATAAAAACTTAATAAACTTAGTTCGCGCATTCAACATCTTAAAGTCCGATTATAGTTATCAAGGGAAACTAGTAATCACAGGTAAAGAAGATCCTCATTACCCAGAAACAAGAAACAAGATCCAAGAGCTCGGGCTAGAAAACGAAGTAATAACAACAGGACTAGTAAGCGAATCTGACTTAGCAAAAATTTACGAAAACGCCGACTGTTATATTTATCCATCTCTATACGAAGGCTTCGGACTCCCTATCTTAGAAGCCTTCTCAACAAAAACACCAGTTGCTTGCTCAAACAAAGCATGCCTACCAGAAATCGGATCAAACGGAGTTACGACTTTTTCGCCTATAGACCCTCAAGACATAGCATTAAAAGTAAACAAAATACTTACTGACGAAGAATACAGAAGCCAACTAATCGAAAACGGCCAGCAAAGACTTAAAGACTTCTCATTCGAAAAAATGGCAAAAGAAACTCTTGAGTTGTATAATAATGCATAATACGTAATTATAATTATGTATTACGTATTATAATTACTTCCCCTTGTTCGAAACTTTTCAAAGCCAAGTACAAAAGACGATCAACCACCTAGGACTTCAAAAACAGATGGAAGGAGCTCATGTTTGCTCTATAGCTAGAGACATACTGGCAGCGGAATTTCCACGACTAGTCAAAATCGTAAAAATCAGATCTTTCAAAGAAAACACGGTTTTTGTTTACACAAAGGGATCCGTAGCCTCTCAAGAGCTATTTTATAATAAGGCCAAATTTATCAAGTTGATAAACCAAAAACTGGGTAAAGAAAGCGTAAAGAAACTCAGCTTGACTTTAAAAGAAAAGGCGCTAGACTAATCACGCTTTTTTATAGGTTTAACCCAGAAAAACTTGTTAAGAATAAGACTCCAACGTATCGGTAGAAAAAACCTGCCTGCATACAGAATTGTTGTTGCTGAGAAATCTCAAGCAGTAAAAAAGAAATATATCGACCTAGTAGGTCACTATCTTCCAACTCAAAACCCTAAAGTTCTTGAAGTTGATCAAGATAAAATTAAAGAATGGATATCTAAAGGAGCTCAACCAACTGACACAGTTGCTTCTCTTCTTAAAGGTCTAGGAATGTCTGATATGGACAAATATATCGGAAACCGAGACAAGAAAAGAAGAAAGAAAAACGCTCCAGAAGAAGAAGAGGCTCCAGAAGCTCCAGCTGAAGAACCAGCTGCTGAGGAAGCTCCAGCTGAAGAACCAGCTGCTGAAGAACCAGCTGCTGAAGAACCAGCTGCTGAAGAAGCTCCAGCTGAAGAACCAGCTGCTGAAGAAGCTCCAGCTGAAGAACCAGCTGCTGAGGAAGCTCCAGCTGAAGAACCAGCTGCTGAGGAAGCTCCAGCTGAAGAACCAGCTGCTGAGGAAGCTCCAGCTGAAGAACCAGCTGCTGAGGAAGCTCCAGCCAAAGAAACTTCAGAAGAATCTGAAGAAAAATCAGAATAATAATAAAGCAAATTTAATTTGTGTTTTTAATTCGTTAACCTTTAATTCAAGATGGACAACACACACAAAGACGTAGATTTTTTACAGTTCGTAGTTAAGAATATCGTAGACAGCCCAGATGAAGTAGTTATCGACAGAACAATCGATGACCTAGGAGTACTAATTACTCTTAAAGTTGCTAAAGACGACATGGGTAAGATCATTGGTAGAAATGGTCAAACCGCTAAAGCTATGAGAGTTCTACTAAGACTTATCGGATCTAAGAATGAAGAAAGAGTAAATCTTAAAATTCTTGAACCAAGCGGAGAAGAAGTTAACCTTCCAGACGCTGGTATCGATGATGAACTAGGATTATAAAATCTCTTCATCAAAAATAGAAACTTTGATAAACTCACCAATGCAAGTTGGTGAGTTTTTTCTTTAGATAAAAACAAATGCTTATAAACAAATTCTTATATTTCGCACAGATCACTGAAGGTTCCCTACTCGATACAGCAGAGAGCCTTGATATTACAGAACTAATTAACAGAGGTCTTGCTTATGCAATTATTGCCGCTGGACTTTTATCAGTAATCTTCATCTTCATAGGTGGGATTTCATTTATTTTATCTGGAGGACAAGAAGACAAAATCAAACAAGCAGTTAGTACAATCCGTTACGCAATCATAGGTCTTATCGTAACAATCTTTGCAATCATTATTGTAAACGCTGTAGGTCAAGTTATCGGACTAAACACAATCGAATACATTAGATTCGAAGAAATCATAAAAATAATCCAAAACATAAGTCAGGATCTTCAATCGAGTAACGGCTCAGGGATTAGAACTCTAGACTAAACTGGAGTAGGCACATTTTCGAGCACTAGCTCATTCACTTGGTCACATACGACCTTCCAATCGTATTCGAACTTATAAGTCTCTACAGCTCGAATTAGAGCTTGTAGCATATGCCATTGAGAACCACCTTCATACAGGAATGCATTTCCTTCTTCAGCAAGTGGATCAAAATTAACAAAACTTCTAGTACCTTTCTTAACAACAGGCACAGCTTTTGACTTACAAACAAAATCTACAGCTTGATCCAAACGATCAAGACCAACGACTACAATGTCAGCTTCTTTAGTTTTCTCAGCCTTACTACTTTTGTATAAGAAGAAATCAAACCCAAGCTCAGAAATTCCCTCCAAAAACATATCCGGAAAACTCCCAACCAACATAATTCTAGGATTTTGAGACTTTTTAACTGGGCTCATTTGGTTCTTTTTGTTATTTATTTATCTAAGTATTATAACAGATTTAAGACCAAATTAAAACTCCCAACCAAAGATTAATACACTGTACAGCTTGCCACAAACAGACGATATGCTGACAGTTAAGTCTATACCGCCCTTTGGTCAGGCAACTCAATTTCATTTTGCGAGATTTGAATCGTGCCGCCATCTTGCTTTGGAACAATTACAGTAGGATTAGATAAATTAAAATTCCTATCAAAATCTAAATCCATAAAATCACCTATTGTTGCATTCTCCTTCTGAACAAGCTCTCGAGTAAACACATTACCATATCGCAGAGCAAGATGTGGTTCATCAAATGAAATTTGATTATATTCCGCATATGTTAAAAAAACAGGAGCCGGCAAGTTTAAATTATTTAATTCAGTAATAACATTATTCACAATATTATTACCAAAGCACATAGGTAAAATATAAATATCTTCAGAAACAACATCACCATAACGCTCATACCTTTCAGCTAAAATCCTAACAATATCTGCTACATTGAACATTGCATTTTCAAGGCTGACAGCAGTTGGATGACCATGACCGTTAAACGTACAAGTTAATGGTGGAGGGGCATCAAGAATATGATTCCTAATAAAAGTCACATTTTCATCGGGCCCTCTAGATACTCTTCCCTCAATTAATGTTCCATCATCAGCAAGCACAGAAAGGTCTTCATAAGTATTTAAATCAGCTTCAAATTCATAATGAAAATATGAGGCAGGCCCCTGCTCAGCAATTGCATCCTGTAATTCAGGTAAATTAAATCTACTAATATCTCCAACCCATACTTCAGACGAATTAAACTCAACCACATTTCGACCACTATATATACTTATATTCCCAAACCTTTCTCTATACTCACTGATATCATCAATAGCAGATTCCACCGCCTCAGGATCCACATGTGCAACTTCATTCATAACAAAATACCTACCAAGAATTCTCTGCCAGTCAGAGATATTCCCTTGAGGAAGAGAAAATTGTGAAAGAAAATTCGCGGATAAATTTCTAATAATAAAGGTGAAAACAGGGTCAGCATCTTCAACACCATATAAAACACTATTTAAACCAGACTGCCACCCAGCAACATTCTCGTGCATAAATGGAAATTCATTTAACAACCTTTCCTTTAAGTCATCAGCTAAATTCAAAACCAACCTTAAACGTTGAGAACTAGTATAATCATCATCACCTAAAATATCTAAAACATCTTCAAAACTAAGAGTTTCTACAAAATCTTCAACAACATATGGCGTTCCTGATCGATTATTAAATAGTAAGCGTATCATGTTTTCATCTTTCTCAATTGAACGTGTACAGTATATAAATTCAGCAATAACAGAAGAAGGAATTTTCATTATAAGTAAAGATGCTAATTCATACGATCTTGACATATTATAATCAAATAAAGCACTAATATTATCTTCAAAATAGTTTCTAACAACTGCTGACTCATAACTAAAACCTCCCTGATATTCTATATTCTCCAAATAATAAAATACAAAATCATCACTTGCATCCTGGTTCCTAATAAAATCCATAAATCTTGCAAAGCTAAAATTAGCAGCAAGGCTAACAACCCTGAAACGAACCTCATCATCATGAAAATGGTCCAGAATCATATTCATAAAATCTACATTTGAATCGTCAAATATATCCCTTTGAGCAAACTCTAAAAATGCAATTACTAAATCTTTCATATCATATTCTACAGCCATTTCAACAATACGCTGTGCATGAGACCTATTGAATGAAGGCCTAGACATCAACATTCTTAAATCATAAAAAACAGAAGAATCAGCAAAATAGTCATTCTCACTTAAGAGATATGGGTTCTCCGACTCGATCAAATCTAGTATGCCATCAATATGTTCACTCTTAAGATTGTCATTATATAAAAGTCTTAAAAATATATCTCTATCAAAAATCGCAGGAATAAAGGCTTCAATAATCACATCGCTATTCGTATTAATTAGGACAGTAAAAAAAGCTTCCTTATCTTGAAAACCATCGTAAAACTCCAACACATAATCTGTACGGCCAGCAGGGGCAACGCTCTGAACTGTCTCTGCAAAAGCAAGTATATCTGGCTCGAGCTGATCCAAAGTTTGAGCAACTTGTTCTGCTTCATGATTTTCTCGATTTGACTCAAAAGCATCAGGGCCAAAAACTTCAGCACACCTATCTTCAAAACTTAATTCTTCAAGAACCTGCGGATCTTCAACCGACTGATCAAAATCACCAACTGTTTCAAAAACTTCTCCTAATCCCACGTTTTTAAAATAAATATATCCTGCTATTATAGCACAAATTAAAGCTCTAAAATAGTTTCCAATGTCCAAATTACTGCTTATAGACGGCACTGCACTTGTCTTTCGAGGCTTTTATGCTATACCTCCACTGAAAACATCCAAAGGGCAACAAATTAATGCTGTTTTCGGGTTTTACACTATATTATTAAACCTACTAATAGCAGAAAAGCCGGACTATATGGCTGTATGCTTCGACAGACAAGAAGTAACAAGACGTAAAGAAGAATACGAAGACTACAAAGCTAACCGAGAAAAAGCACCAGACGAGCTCTATTCTCAAATAGGCCCAATCAAACAAATCCTAACTGAAGCCGGATTCAACCTAGTAGAAAAACCAGGCGTAGAAGCTGACGACTTAATAGCAACAATTGCCCGAGAGAACGAAACGCCAAATACAGAAGTAATCGTTTACTCTAACGACTTCGACCTGCTTCAACTTGTTAACGACATCAAAGTTCTAAAACCTGGACACGGAAGAAACCCAAACAAACTAATGGGAATAGACGAAGTAGTAGAAAAATACGGATTCACTCCTGAATTCATACCAGATTACAAAGGACTTCACGGTGATTCATCAGACAACCTACCGGGAATCCGCGGAATAGGAGAAAAAACTGCATCAAAACTCATACAAGAGTACGGACACCTCGAAGATATATATGAAAACATCGAAAACATAAAAGGTGCACTAAAAACAAAACTAATCGAAGGAAAAGAAATGGCATTTTTATGTCGACGACTTGCAACACTAGAAGACGATATTGAAATCGAAACAAAGATAGAAAGTTTCAAAACTCAAAACATAAGTTTTAAAACTGCCCGAGAATTTTTTACTCAACTCGAAATGAAATCACTCATAAATAAACTAGAGAACTTAGAAAGTAAACTCGAAACTGTCAAGCACCTCAACCAACAACAAGCCCTCTTTTAGCGATCACAAAATTTGCACGGCTGCACTCTAGGGTACACAAAATTGGTTCACGGAAATATATAGCTACACCTGCTTTTGAAATTATTGCAAATTCAAATTACTGCTCATATCGCTTACACTAGAGCAGAACTATACCGCTTGGTAGCCACCTGAATAGTCGAACAAAAAATGTTTACGTAAATACCTACCTACTCTAAACCGGCTAAAAACTGTTTGTAAAAGCACTCTGTAAATTGTACATTGATTCCACTTTAGACAAGCGCAGAATTTTGGCGACTACTAATTTCCAAATAACTAACGACTAACAAAATGGCGAGAAATAAAATCATAGCAAGCTTAGATATCGGTAGCTCAAAAATTCGAGTAATCGTTGGCTTAGTTGATGAAAAAACTGGAGTACCAAACATTATTGGTGTAGGTATTGCTCCATCAACTGGAATTAGAAAAAGCATGGTTATTGATGTAGAAGAAACAATCAACTCAATAGCATCTGCACTTGAAGACGCTGAACGAATGGCAGGCGAACCAATCCACCATGTATTCCTTGGTATTAATGGTCACCATGTTGAGTCATCAAACTCAAAAGGGGTAATCGCAATTGCAAACCCAAACAGCGAGATTATGGAAGAAGACATCGACAGAGTGCTAGAAGCTGCACAAGCAGTTTCAATTCCATCAAATAGAAGAATCTTAAGAATTATTCCTAAATCATTTACGGTAGACGAACAAAAATGAATCAAATACCCAGTAGGAATGAGCGGTATCAGACTGGAAGTAGAAGCTCATATTGTTACAGGACTTGTTCCAGCAATTAAGAATATTGAAAAATCAGTACTTCAAGCTGGCGTAGACATTAACGATATTATTCCAAACTCACTAGCACCTGGAGAATCTGTTTTATCAAAGAGACAAAAAGAACTTGGTGTAGTCGTAGTTGATATCGGTTCAGGGTCTACATCAATGGCAGTATACGAAGAAGGAACTATCCTACATTCAGCAGTGATCCCAGTTGGCGGAGAAAATGTTACTAACGACGTTGCAATTGGACTAAAAACTTCAATAGACACAGCAGAAAAGATCAAGATCGAATACGGGACTTGCCTACCAGAGGAAGTTCAAGAAAGAGAAATGATCGACTTATCACTTTTGAGCAAGATTGATCTGCAGCAAGTATCTAGAAAGACACTTTCACAAATCATTCAAGCTCGTTACCACGAAATCTTCTTACTTGTAAGAGATGAACTGGCAAAGATTCATAGAGACGGAATGTTGCCTGCAGGAGTAATCCTAACAGGTGCCGGAGCAAAAATGCCTGGAACGATAGACCTTGCTCGGGAAACACTTAACCTACCTGTTCAAATCGGATTCCCGACTAACTTCGAAGGAGTTGTTGAAAAAATTGATGATCCATCATATTCATCAGCAATCGGACTTCTAGTTTGGGGAAGCAGATTTGAAGATGCGCACATCGGACTTGGTATCGATTTCTCAAAGATCGATTTCACTAAAGCCGCTAGCACATTAAAGGGATGGGCTAAAAATTTACTTCCGTAATTGTTTAGTAACGACTGCAACGAACCCAACCATTTTGAAAACAATAATATAAACAATTAACTATGAGTACTATGTCTGACGATAGAACAACAAACTCAGAAGATACTCTCAAGAACCTGTTTTCAGGTCCAAAGAAATCTTCTAAAACTATGGAGGTAACTCCAGACGTTACTCCGGTTGCCAAGATCAAAGTAATTGGTTGTGGTGGCGGTGGTAACAACGCAGTAAACAGAATGATCCGAGCTAACCTTAAAGGCGTTGAATTCAGCGCAGTTAACACTGACGCTCAAGCTCTTTACCATTCAGAAGCTCCAAATAAAGTAAACATTGGTAAAGCAACTACTAGAGGACTCGGTGCAGGAAGTAACCCAGACATGGGTAGACAATCTGCCGAAGAAAGCTCAGAAGAAATCAAATCAATGCTTGAAGGAGCAGACATGGTATTCATTACATGTGGACTTGGTGGTGGTACTGGTACAGGTGCTGCACCAGTAGTAGCAGAAATCGCTAAAGAACTTGGAATCTTAACAGTAGGTGTTGTAACAAAACCATTCTCATTCGAAGGACCAAGAAGAAAATCTCAATGTGATGAAGGGTTACAAACTCTTAAAGAAAAAGTTGATACACTTATCACTATTCCAAACGACAGAATTCTATCTATCATCGACAAAAAGACTCCACTAACAGAAGCCTTCACAGTAGTAGACGACATCCTAAGACAAGGTGTGCAAGGTATCGCTGACCTAATTACAGTTCACGGTATGATCAATGTGGATTTCGCCGATGTTAAAACCGTAATGGAAAACGCTGGATCAGCCCTTATGGGTATCGGTTACGGTTCAGGTGAAAACAGAGCACTAGAAGCAGCTAAAGCAGCTGTAAGCAGTCCTCTACTTGAACAAGACATCGAAGGTGCTAAAGGAATTCTATTCAACATTACAGGTGGTAACGACCTATCGATGTTCGAAGTAGACGAAGCAGCTAGAGTAATCACAGAAGCAGCTGACCCAGATGCAACAATTATCTTCGGTACAGTAGTAAACGACAACTACACAGGTGAAATCAAAATCACTGTAGTAGCAACTGGATTCGACGATGTTAAAAAACAAAATAGACTTCAACATTCTGGATTCCACTCAGCAGCTCTTGGAGGAACAAACACTCAACAACAAGCAACTCAAACACAAGCTACTCAAACTCAAGAAACACAAGAACCTCTAATGAACATGCAGCAAAGCCAACACCAAGGCCTAGAGCAAAGCGAAAGCGAACTAGATATTCCTGCATTCATTAGAAACAAAATGAACAGATAAGCTATTTGCCATTAGCAATTAGCCATACAAAAAACCGGCCTACCAATTAGGCCGGTTTTTTATTACTCTTAAGCCATGAACCTTACAAATCCATTTACAGATCAGGACTTCGCCGAAACCCAACTACAAGCAGGCAAGGCATCAAAAATCCACAAACTTGACGACCAAATCGTTTACCAATATCAGTTCAACAAAAAGTTGAGCATGCTACACACAAACAGCACGAATCCTGACCTCCAAAAAATTGCCAAACAAGAAAACGCAATTTTCACCCTGATCGAAAACTACAAAGCTACAAAGCAGAATCCAAAAAAATTTTTTAGAGAAATCACTCCTCGACACACACTGATAATTGACCTTTCAAAATCCGAAGACGAAATTCTAAAAGACATGCATCAAAAAGGACGATACAACATCCGCCTAGCCGAAAAGAAGGGACTCACAATCAAAGAAGAAAAAACATCAAATAACTTCTATAAAATCTTAGAAGCAACAGGCAAACGAGATGGATTCTACATCAATCCTCAAAAACATTACGAAGCATTCTTGAACGTACTCGGCAAAAAGAACAAAGCTAAACTATTCATGGCCTACCTAAACGACGAACCAATTGCAGGAATCCTAAACACTTACATCGGCAACACAGCAACATACTTCTACGGAGCTTCATCAAACAAACACAGGAACCTTATGGCCCCTTACCTACTCCAATGGCACGCAATAAAAGAAGCCAAAAAAAGGGGATTTAAGTACTACGACTTTCTAGGAATCGCAGATCCACAAAAACCAAAAGACCCACTCAAAGGAGTAACCCAATTCAAAACCAAATTCGGCGGCGAACACATCAAATGGAAACAATCAAAAGTAATAGTGCATAAACCTTTGCACTACTTTGGATTAAAACTGAAACGATTACTCAGCAGCACCTCTATCTAAGTTCACATCAGCTATAGCCTTAACAACGCCTGAATGCTTAGGGTTAATACCATATTGTTCTCTTGCAAAATCATCTAAGTCTATGCCTAGATGCCTTCTTGATCTATATAAGCGCGACATAACAGTACCAACCGCAACATCCAAGATCTCTGCAATCTCTTTATAAGTAAATTCCAACATAAAAAGAATTATCACATTCCTAAAGCCTTCCTCTAAATCCATTAGGACCTCTCTAACTTCATCAGAAAAAGTATCCATCAAACCCTCAACTGATTCCACGCGATAAATTGTTTCTCGCTCTTCACTACCATACCGCCACTCTATTTCACCATCTTCGAAACCATTAACTTCAAGAGATTTTTTCTTTTTCCTATAAATATTGATAAAAGTATTTCGCATTATCACAAAAATCCATGCACTAAAATTTGTTCCCGCTTGGAACTTATCTCTAGATTTCCAAGCTTTTTCAAGAGTTGCCTGAATTAAGTCCTCAGCATCTGGTCTATTTTTCATATATTTCATTGCAACCCCAGTCATTGTATTGCGCGCTTCAGAAACTAACTGAGAAAATTCTTCACCAGTTAGAACATCTCTAGAATCACCTTCAAGTCTTGGACCTTTCATTTAGATTTAGTTACAAGGAAAAAGCATAGCAGCATTACGATAATTGTCAACTAACCTACCAGCTTATCTATAAACAACACTCCATCAATATGATCATTCTCATGCAGCACCACTCTCGCATCAAGACCAGCCAACTTTAGGGATTTCTTTTCACCTTTAATATTAAAATACTCGACATTTATCTCATTTGGTCTCTCAACTCGACCATAAGTATTTGGCAAACTTAAGCATCCTTCTTCATCAACATATGTTTCTTTAGATTTACTTGTAATCGTTGGGTTCACCATAGCCACCTCAACTGGATTCTTTGTGCCATGACCAAGAGTCACAATAAATACTCGAGCATTAATGTTTACTTGCGGCGCAGCAATACCTAACCCACGAGCATCATGCATAGTTTCTTTCATATCTTCGACTAGCTTCTTCAAAGATTTATCGAAATCTTTTACTTCATCACAAACAGTCCGCAAAATCGGAGAATCCTTACCTGTAATTATTTCGAGAATCATAACTAAACTTATATTACAAATTGATAATAGCTTATCTTTAAGCCATTTCACACCAAAAATTCACAAACCAACTCTACGTCAAGAGCTTCGACGCCGAAGCGAACCCCGCCCAATTCTACGACAAAACCTCAAGTTCCCTCTCAACAAATCCATGAATATCGCCATCAAAGACTTTATCAGGATTATTTTCTTCATAATCAGTTCGATGGTCTTTCACCATCTTATATGGATGCAAAACATAAGAACGAATTTGATTCCCCCAACTCACTTCAGATTTATGCCCACGTAAATCATCAATAGTCTCAGCTTGTTTTTCAAGCATCAAAGTCTGCAATCGCCCCTGTAACATCTGCATAGCAACTTCTTTATTCTGATGCTGACTTCTTTCGTTCTGGCACTGCACCACAATACTAGTCGGAACATGCGTAATCCGCACAGCCGAATCAGTAGTATTAACATGCTGACCACCAGCACCTGATGCACGGTAAACATCAATCTTCAAATCTTTATCATCAATCTCTATATGATCCTCAAAATGCACTTCTGGAATAACATCCACCTTCGCAAATGAAGTCTCCCGAGTATTTCCAGAATTAAAAGGGGAGAGTCTCACCAATCTATGAACCCCATGCTCAAATTTCAAATATCCGTAAACATATGCACCACTCACCTTAACTGTCGCCTGCTTAAGTCCAACTTCATCACCTTCCGAAACTTCTAAAACCTCAACCTTCCAATCTCTACTTTCAGCATATCTTGAATACATTCGAAGCAGCATATCAGTAAAATCTTGAGCATCTTTACCACCTGTCCCACATATCAAAGTAACCACAGCGTTCTTCTTATCAAACCGACCTCCCAAGAAAGTTTCAATATTCAAAACTCCCCACTGACTCTCAAGAGTCGCAACCATCTCTTTAAATTCTTCTGCAGTTTCTGGATCCTCTTCAGGCTTAATAGATGGCAACAACCCAAGTAACTCGTCTACATCTCGTTTTATATTTTCCCACTTCTCAATTTCTTCAGCTACTTGAGCATCTTCTTGCGAGACTTGAGCGGCTTTATCTGGATTATCCCAAAACCCTTGCTCATTCATCTTAGATTCGAGCTCAACTTTTCGAACTTTTAACTTTGGTAAATCAATAACCTTTAACCCTTTCTCAATCTGCGCCTGGATTTCTTCAAGCCTTGGTTTATAGTCCTGCATTTAATAATGAATTAACAATCAACAATTAATAACTTACACTATTCAGGATTATAATCATAAATATTCATGAGCCTTGCTCGAAAAATATTGTCGAACACTTTTTGGCAGGTGCTAGGAAGATTCCTCGCAGCAGTACTTGGAATAATTTCAATCAAAATTATTACCAACTATTTACCTGCAGATATTTATGGTCAATATACAACTCTTTACGAATACATCGGATTCTTCGCAATTGCCGCAGATTTCGGACTCTACACAATTGGCGTTCGAGAAATGTCAAAAAAAGAAAAATCCATCTCAGAAATTCTAGCTAATATAATCGCAATCCGATCTGTACTTATTATTTCAATGCTTGGAATTGCCGGAATAATTGCCCAGTTTATTCCAAAATACGCACATACATATGTATCTCAAGGAATATGGCTCGTTGCAATTACTACAGGATTCTCACTATTAACAGGAACCCTAAGCTCTGTTCTTCAATACAAACTTAAAATGGTATACGCAACTATCGCGCTCACCATAGGTAAAATTTTAAACGTTGGATTTATTGCACTTACTATCTATGTACTTGCAGTAGGCAATATTGAGACAGGATTCACCTACTTACTTTATGCAGGAGTCCTCGCAAGTATATTCAACCTACTCTTAATAATTCTATTTGTAAGTAAACACACAAAAGTCTACGTCGACTTCAATTGGAAATACACAAAAGAACTAGTAATCAAATCTTTACCCCTTGGCCTCTCATTAGTACTAAGCACAATCTACTTCAAAATAGATGTAGTATTACTTGGTTTAATTCAAAACTACACGCAAGTAGGTATCTACGGAGTAAGTCTAAAATTCATGGAAATCCTCGGGGTAATACCTGTCTTCTTCATGAACTCAGCACTACCTGCAATCACAGAAAGCTTTAACAAAAACAAAGAAAGGTTCCAAATGCTTATCACCAAGTCTTGGAAGTTCCTCTTCACTCTAGCTGTTCCAATCGCAATAGGTGGAGCACTACTTGCCTTCCCACTAACCTTCGCTATCGCTAGCCCACAATTCTTAACAGGCTACCACTGTGCTAACAACGCACAAATCGTTTACCAAAGCCCAGAAGAAGCTTCTGCAATTTGCCCAAACGTTGAAATCAAGAAAGACTTCACAATCGACACAGCGAATCCGTTCGAATACAGAAAAGGATCAGACATCGCCTTAAGACTAATTCTAGTCGCAATGGTTTTTGCATTTCTAAACACCCTATTCGCATTCAGCCTAGTTGCAATGGAAAAACAAAGCTACCTTCTCATCGTAAACTTAATCGGTGTAATATTTAATGTAACAACAAATCTAATTTTTATTCCAAAGTACGGATTTGAAGCAGCAGCCCTAACCACAATACTTTCCGAGCTAATAATTCTAATTGGAACTTACGTCGCATGCAGAAAACTAATTGAAATACGCATTCCGTGGCTAACAAACATCAAAGTACTATTTTCTGGAGCCCTAATGGGTGTAGTTGTATATTACTTAAAGGCTCCAACTTATAACTTAATCGAAAACTTCAACATTCTAATCTTGATTCCTATCGGAGGATTAGTTTACTTAGGCGGAATATTAGGTACAAAAACATTTACCACAAAGGAAATTAAAGAAATCTAAATAATACCTCTATCAGGATTAATAACATTTACACCAGCCTCAGCATAAGTTGATCTCAAACCTCTATACAATTCTGCAAACCTAGAATTGCTATTAACCTGTGCTCGCCTCCCTAGGGTTAAAGATCCTCTCACCGATCTAGCCATAAATACAAATAAACCATTTTGAACAAAATCTTGAGCGAACGTATCTGATTCACGCCCTGCAATTCTATCCCCAGCCCTATCTATCATTGTTAATGCAGTAGTTTCACCCGCATATGCTGCACCTGTTTTTAAAACACTCATTAGTGCAAGACCATTCGTTAAATCAAATCTAGATGTATACCCTAATAAACCCATAGTCACAGATTCCACAGCTACTCCAGACGTCCAATTTCTAAGGTTTGTGAGCTCAGTCCAGTCATTAGTAAGTGCACCACGTGTCAATCCACGTGCTGTTTGAATGGTAACTCCTTGAGACAAACGAACAGCAGCAGATGCACCAAACTGACCTAATCGTCCCATTCTCGCAACTCTTGCTATAGAAGCAGCACCTCTTACTGCGTTACCCATTCCAACACCCAAAGGAATAGCAATAGCAGTTTCAATTGCTGCAACCAATAAAGGCTCAACCATTTCCTCAAAAACCATTATTCGATTATACCGAACTGCAGCAGTATTATATAAATCTGCAACTTCAACTAAACCACCCAACTCATAAAATCTTTCGGGATTATTTGCTACATATCTCATAGTTTCACCAACCATAATATCGTCTGCAACATTCTCATAAACTAAATCCAAGCGCTCAGAAATAATTGCATTTCTTTCCTCTACACTTAGGGCGGCCCACTCTTCTCCATAAGACCGTTGCAAAGCAGCAACGACATCTCGCCTAATAGAACCACCAATTTCCTCTTGTAACCGTCCAAGCATTTCTTCTCTAAGCGTTTGTAACTCTGGAACTTGAGAAATAGCAGCAAACTCATCACTAAATTCACTGTCAATCAAAGATTCTGTTAAACCAAAATATCCCACACCAAAAAGTCCATGCGTATCCATAGCTCTTCTAGATAAATCTAATACCTTCTCCCTTCTAACTCGCGGATCAGACTCTCTAAATATTTCCGAATAATCTTCCAATAAATCATATGGCTGATAGCCTTCATCCTCTTGCGCATTCTGTACCCCCTGCTGATTAAAATAATCTAATCTAGAAACAGTTCTTTGATAAGCATCATCCCAAGACATACCACTTTGAACTCCTACACGAATGTCATTTAACATTTGACCCACAACTGCATGAGGATCGTATTCATGCCGCAATCCTCTCATATTAGTTAATATACCCGCCCTGTATCTTTGCCCCGCAGATTCAACAAAAGCATCTAAATTATCCAGTTCTATGAAATAACATTGTTTCCTCAACTCAATTGCTCTTTCAGGTAACTTTTGCAAATCAAAACCAAATTGCTGTTCAACACTTATGCTCAATCCCAAATCAATATTTTGCAAATCCCTATCCAAAGAACCACTATTAATTGCCCCCTCAACCAAAACCAAAGCTTCCGCGACATTACCTTCCATAAAAGCAAGCTGTGCCTGATAAACATTGTTAATACTCTCAGGTAAATCTAA
>JAUHYY010000050.1 GCA_030426295.1 bacterium | reverse complement strand
TCTACCCGTCGCCATCATCAATTGCTGCAGGCTTCAAGGTCAATGAAGACGCTGATGAACTTGAAAATAACGAACTCCGGTTCGATAAGATATCTGATGTTTTGGCAGATATTCATGCAATGCCATTATTTAATGTAGAACTTGAGACTCAAGTAGTTAAGTATCCAACAGTTAACCCAGAAGAGTTCGCTAAGTATTCAACTCAGCTTGTTGAAATTTATGAACAAAACAAGCTAATAGTTCAAAGAACATTAAACACATGGCAGTGTTATGGTTCAGAGTTCATAACAGAAGCCGAGTTCGACAGGCAGCTAAGAGATGGAGACTTGGAGTTAGCAGCTTCAGCAAGTAACGAATGTATTAGCTTAGAGTTAAATTCTCTAAAACTTTTCGCAGCCTTTGATGCAAATATTGATGCACTTAAAGCTTACAGAGATTTACCAAGAAACATATTCGAGGCAGAGAACTTCTTGGCAGATTATGCAGGTCAGTTGCTTGGATACGTAGATCAAATCTTAGATTCTACTGCAGGTTATATTTCAAGAAATACAACTAGATTAGAAGAATGGCAGCAAACATTTATTGATATCCAAAACTTAATTACGAGTATTAGTGCAATATTAGATGTTTCACTGAACTACATGGAAGCATGTGATGACTGTAGATCTTCAAGAACGAATGGTGGATTCCAATTGCTATTAAACTTCTTCTTACAAATTCCGACTCCTCCTGTGATCCCTTTCCCACAAGTTCTACCTGATATTACAATCGATATTTCTCAGATTGAAGCACAGGTAAACATAGTGTTACCTAGATTCGAGTTTGTACCTGATACTATCGTTTTACCTGATTTAAATAACTTTATAATCAGCCTGCCAGAAGCTCCACCAGTAGACTTCAGTATTAATCCAGGTAAGTACGGACTTGGACTATTTGCGACATTACCTGCTCCACCAGATATTGGAGCACTAATCGTAGATCTTCCAGATCTGCCTGATCTAGAGCTACCTACATTACCTGAAATTCCTAAAGCTCCAACCATAGATGGCCCTGTACTCGATTTCTTTGTTGAGATAGAAGTATTGCTGGATACTTTAAGTACTATTTTAAGAATTTACTGCCTGATTCAAAAAGGATTAATCCCTACACCAGAAACTCAACTCGCAGCCCAAATTCAAGAAATGACATCAAGACCGCTCACTCCAGTTCTCCCTATAGATATTGGTCTTGGGTTCCAAGCCCCAAGTGTCGAAATAGATTATATTCAAGAGCTTAGACTAATTCTAGAAACCAACTTAGATTTTGAGTTTGGAGCAATTAACAATGCTGCAGAATCAATCACTGAAAACTTCAATGAGTTCCAAACGAATTTAAATGAAGGAGTAGAGCAAAAGTTGCAAGAATCTCTAGACGCAGCTCAACCTTTACCAGAGGAATTTACTGTACCAGGAAATGATGAAATTGATGCTCTAGACTTAGATTTTGAAGCTCTAAGAATTGATCTCGAACAAAGAGTCTCAAGTCTAACAGAAGCAAGTAAAAAGATAGACGAATCAACTCCAGACGATCTAACTCTTGTGGCTGGAACAAAGAAAGCAGACAAACTCGAAGTTCTTGCTGACCTAAACCTAGATAGGGGATTCGACATTCCTCAAGGTCTACAATCAGAGATAGATAAGATCATCGCTTTCAGAAATGGAAACCTAGACGAAATCAAAAACCTTAATACAGAAATCAGAGCTATTGCTTCAACTGAAGAAGTTCAAAATTCTACACAAAACATTTCATCAACCACTTTCCAAATTGCTCAGGCAGGAACAGTAGGATTCAGCAATGCAGCTCAATTTAATCCAGAAGGGGGGATCTATATTTACAACTCTGAGCGTGAAACTTCAGAAAAAGTTGTAAGATATAACGCTGAGTCTACAACAAATATAAAAGTTAATTTGCTTGATGCAGACTTAGACGGTGATGAAGATTTGATCTATGCACGTGGAAATGAAATATTCTTAAAATCGAACTTAAATTCAGAGCCTTCAAGAACAAGAAATACATCAAGAATCAGAACAACAAGTTTCGAAAACTTAAGAGAAGAAATCCCTAGTCTAAAGACCTTAACTGATAACCAGATTAAGACTTCATCAAGGCACAAAACTACAACAATTAGCCTTCCTGAAACACTTTCAGATCAAAGCATAGTTATCGATGTATATGAAGCAAGCCTTCGAGATGGATCAAAAGATTCAAGATTCGTAATCGATTCTAATGCAGAAAATTCAAACATCACAGAAGCTAATAATGCAGAGTTAACAACTGGTGAAAGAGTGTCTAAAGATGGATTCGACAAGTTCTATTTCAAGGGTGGATTCACTCCAAATATCACGCTTCCACTCGAGAATAAGACTTACCAAATAGCTATAATGATAGTGAATCAAGACACAGGTAAATACGATGTAATAAGCAGAAGAATTGCAACCACACCAAACATTTGTAGCGATGAAAGTCCTCCGCAAATTTCAATCGATCCAGGGCAAACTATTAGAACTCCGATACTCCAACCAATAGATATAAGCCTTGGCGAATCAACTGATTCAGAAACAGAAATTAAACGATTCTTCTTAGATACTAATCTAGCAGTTGATTCAGATGGTGACGGTGACAGAACCAACGACGACAACTTATCTTCACCTGAAGATCGTCTCATCTCAAGATTTAGATTAGCAGAAGACATCGCTGGCAATAGAGCTAGTCAAAGAATTAATATTGAAGTTGTTACTCCAGAAATAATTCTAGAATCAGTTAACGAAGATAGTATTTCAGGTCGAATAGACCCACCTTCATCAAGCACAGAAGTAACTATAGTTAGAGAGCGAGAGGGACTACTTACAGAGCTAGGAGACGCAACAACAGACGAGAATGGGGAATTCGTTTATGAGGATTTAGAAACTGATGGAAACATAATAATATCAGACGCATCAGGCAACGAACTTTTCGAGATAAACGATGAAACCGGAACAGTAATCCCAAGGCACAGCTCAGCAACCATAGAGGTTCAGCCTGCAAGAGTAGGGCAGTCACCTACAACTATAATCCTCAAAAAGAACGACGAAAAAATCACTCAAATTGTAAGAGTTCCAGATAGCAATAACGACGTTCAAGTTGTTGACGAAAAGCCTTCGGCTGAAACATTAAATTCAACTACACAAGTATTTGTTACCGATTCAAATGCAAGAGATTCAATCCAAGTTAAATCAATTGCAGGTAGTTCTGCAGGCTATGCAGGCGGTGCAGAAGTAGTTGAAGATGGAACAAGAAAATTCATTATTGACGTAGACGGAAGCATAATCCAAATAGATTCAACTTACGATCTAACGCTAGAGAGAGTCTCAAACATCAACTCTGCACAATGGTTCGAACTCAAACGAGGATCATCAGTAGTAGCAGAAGTATTCGTAGGAACATCAGCCTCTGAAATCCAATACCAAGATCCAAACCTGATCCCTCAAGAAGTAACTGAAACAGAACCTCAAGAATCAACCGAACCAGCTGAACCAACTCCTGAGCCTACAACATCTACTACCTTTGCAGATGTACCAGATTCAGATCAAGATTCAGATGTCATCAACTATCTAGAAGAAACAGGAGTTGTAGACGGTGTAGTTAGAGACGGAGTTACTTACTTCGAACCAGACAGAGAAATCACAAGAGCAGAGTACTCAAAGATAATCCTAAACACACTTTGTATATTGCCAAGGCCAGAAGCATTCCTGCCACCAGAAACATTCTCAGACATTTCATACGATGCAGCAAACCCAGTTTGGTATTATGAGTATACAAAAGAAACACAGCTCCAAAATTTCTTCACTGGTTACCTAGGTGAAATAGATCCTGCAACAGGACTTCCACCATTCAAACCACTTAACCCAATCACCAGAGCAGAAGCTGCAAAAGTAATACTAGAAGCTCTTAACACACAAAATATATTAGACCTTTCTGACGTACCAGTACTCGAACCTTGGTACCTGCCATACTTACAAATCTCAACAAACCTCGCTCCATACTTAATCGATGCAGATGAGATAAGACAAAGCTTCTTACTAACAGAAGACGAAGCAGAAGTTCCACTACGAAACATCACTAGAAGAGAGTTCGCAATCATGGCTTATCGTGCACTAAATGTTCAAAACTGTTTAGAAACAGACGAAGATAATGACGGAATCCCGTATTATTTCGAAAATCAAAATGGACTCGATCCTGATCAAAATGACGGAGACATAGATTCAGACGGTGACGGTGTTTCAAACAGAGACGAGTATGAAGCAGGAACAAATCCAAATGCTCCAGACAGAGAAAGAGAAAGAATCGAAACAAATGCAGGTATCTACATGGAGCGAATCATTTGTAACACATGCCCATGTCAATTCACTGTAGAGCATGAAGCCGACATAAAACCAGGTGATGAAATCTTTGTGATTTTAAGATCATCATCAAGTGGTACAATTTATCAGCGAAGCGAATCTATAACCTTTAGACCATGAGAAATAAACTAATCACATTATCGGTTATAGCTGTACTTGCTACAGGTCTATCTTTCACAGGATTCACCTCGAGCCGAGCCCAGGACGCCGCAATCGAAGGGCGAGCAATAGCAGCAACAGAACAAGTTTGCCCAGCAACAATCCAGCTACAAATGAGGGCAATTCAGTCACAGTACTTTGTAGATCTAGAAGCTGTACTCGAATTACCAGAACTCACATCAGGCCAACTTAATGATCTCTATCAAGACTTCATAAAGCTCAAACGAGACCTAAGAAGAGTATCTGATATTCCAGTTATTCAACTGGAATCATCAGTCTCAAATACTTCAGTTGAGCAAAATTGTTCAGAAGATTTCGCCTTTATAGTAGATCAAACTCAGAATGTTTTCGTAGAATACGTTTCTCAGATAACTGCACGAAAACGAACCTTTGTATTAAATGAAAAGTACGATCAAATCACTGAAGGACTCACTGAAGTTCAGGAGCTGCTTCATAGTATTGAAACTGACTTCTCAACATTTGAAACCCAATTACCTTGTATAATCGAAGAATGTATCCAAAGATAATAGCTACAACTATCGTTACTGTTTTGATTGGAGCCCTGTTCTATCAGGTAGCCTATGCCAACGACTACGACGGTCTGGATTTACCCGAAAAATTCGGTGAATACCACTTGAGTGTAAACGAAATTACGAACTCTCACTTCACAGCTCTTTTTGCATTCTTTGAAGACAAAACAGATTTAGAGTCTATGACAGACACTACTACGGTTCAAAGACTAACAGCTCCAGAAGATTTAGATACTTGCAGAGATGACGAAGACATGAATTTCTCATCAAGCTGTTTAGCTTACAAACTTAATCTTGAATACCAAGAACTAACAGAAAGCCTTCAAGAAGATTTAGAAGAAGCAGACACCTCACTTTTACAATCTCAAGGAGATATCACAAGAGGTATTAGTAACATTGGCATTCGTAACCAATTTGCAGCAGAGCAACTAGAGCTAAGTTCAGAACTTCAGAGACAAACAGTAGCTTTCTATCAGCAGACCCTAATGGCTTACCCATTACATGTTCAATATCAGATTACTATCGACGAACTAAATAAGTTCCTAAGTAATGTTCGACAAATAAACCGAAAAGTTTCAAATTATCCATCTAAATTCCATAATGCTTCGACAGCTCTCTGTACATAAAGTATGGGCATTGATATTTGCTTTTGTAATGATAGCCACACTATCAGTACCCACCCACGAATCAGCTCTAGCACAAGACACAAGCTCACTAAGTGAAGCTATGCATGCATATATGAATGAGGATTTAGATAAGAATATTTCAAGATATAAATTTTCAGATCTAAAAATCAAAACTGACGAAGCTCCAAACATTTACTTAGTTTTATATAACGAAATGGAAATCCAAGCCGAAAGAAAAGTTAACCAAAGCTTAAAAGCACAAGGTATAAATAGTCAGGCAGTAGGGGACCTAGAAACAGGGGTAAATCAACAAGCAGATTACGCTGAATCATACGAAGAAGAACTACATTTCTTTAGACAACTTTCTGCTCACCAAAACGAAGCCATAGCTCTCGAGATGTACACAAATGGAACAAAGCGTGACGCAGAGTTCGACCTACTCGACGACTTACAAAAAATAGAGAACATTCTATTTGCAAGAAGAGAAGACGGTCAACTAGGACCAGCAATCTCAAGATCAAATGGCAGAGCACCAGGAGGAGTAGAATTCGAACCAACTGCAACAAGAACAATCATAGAAACAGAAACAACAGACTCAGATGAATCAGAAGAAGAAACACAAGAAGACTCACCAGTTATCCACGAGAGTGGAGAAATCTGCCAACTCGATGATCTTTTAGCAGATGAACTAGAAATATTCGCAGAGTTAGTCGAAACAGAGTCAGAAGACACTGACACTGATACAGATGACTCAACGGACGACACATCAACTGAAGAATCAGAAACAGACATTAGTACAAAATCACTTGGAAGCTTCATAAAACGTGATAACGAATGTGACGCAGTCTTCTGCTTCTACACAGAAGAAATCCGAGTCACTGAAACAGCTTACTTCCCGGATGATAACGGTTGTATCGCATGCGTACTCGAGAACCTAGCCGAAAGTCTAACTGAACTAAACTCAGACAGCGTTTACCCACGTAAAGTTTCAGGTAACTTCTTAGAACCAAACATGTGTAAAGGAGCTCTACGAAACATGAAACTTGATCTAAGTGTAAGACTAGTCGAACGCCCAATCTTCTCAAGTGATCCGGTGGATTCTGTTACAGAACTAAGTGCTCGAGGATTCATAAGAGATTTAAGAAACAGAAGATCAAGCTCACAAAGACAAGACGAAGTAGATGACGCAATCGCTGCTCAAGTTGCTCTTGGAGCAACTACAGACATTACAGAACTATCTGGCCAAAACGAAGAAATTGCAGCTCAAGTAAGACTCGAACAAGAAATCCAGCAAGGCTTATACCCAGTAAGCTCAAGCTTAGATGCAGCATCAGTACTCACTCAAGACCTGCACCAAAGAATGAGCTCAATGTGGATCTACTTTGATAGTTACAACCAAATGCTTGCAAGTATTCAATCATCACTTAACACCATAAGTTCAAAACCAGTATGCGAATAAAGTTCAAAATAATACTGTTAACTACGCTAATAATCTCACTAACCCTGAGTACCACAACCTACGCTCAAAATTCAGCAGGCGAGAAAATACGTAGCATTGGCAACTTCTTTACAGCATTCTTTGATCTAGACAACACTACAAACTACCTGCGAGACACATTCGTACAAAACCAATGTAGAAAGCGAGACCTTTTCGCTCTTTATGCTCAAAAAGATGCGTTGGCAGATACATTGGTAGACGAGTACAAAAATCTAACTAATGATCAAATAGATGACATCAAAACTCAATATGCCGTTCTAACAGGTGAACTTAGATACGTAAGAAATATAGGAGACAAAACAGAAGAAGAACTAGAGCAAGCAGTTTTATCAGGTATCAGACCTAGAATATCTAATTATACTCAAGACATTAGAGAGCAGATTCCACTTTGGCATGCAAAATACT
>JAUHYY010000049.1 GCA_030426295.1 bacterium | reverse complement strand
CTAACCTTCAAAAACCCTAACGTAAAAGATGCTTGCCACTGTGGAGCGAGTGTTGGGTTTTAAGCTAGCAGGTTGACAAAACTACGAAATCTAATTAAAGTATCGTACTTTGACATGTCAAATGAGCCCTGAAACAAGACAAAATCGAATCTCGTCAGAAAACCAAACCGACTTCACAGCCGGTATGGAATACATAAGATCACTAGGAGCAGAACAAGCTTTTCCTGCGCTCGCAGACGCTGCACGTACCCATTTAAAAGAAGCAATAAGGGAAGGTAGAGACCCGATAGAATGCATAAAAATAGATGCAATAGAATCAACACCAGATAGAAAAATGCGTCTGCACGGAGCAAGAGCAAGAACCTATTCAGTGCTTAAAGCATTTAAACCACTAGTTAAAAAATGTCTTGAAGAAGCTATCAATGATTCACTGGCAAATTTTCATTCAGAAATGCCTCGAGTCAGAACAATGGAAGAAAGACTAAAATTCTTGAAAGCACATGCTAAACATGTATTCATGTTATATAGTGAAATACTTTTAGAGCAAACATTAACCCAAGAAGAATACCCATGGCTACCAGATAACTGTGAAACCCTTACTGATTTAGCCGAAACATTAAAGTCAAAAGGTCACCTTATCGATCTAGTTACAGATCTAGCCCAAATTGACTTCGGATACAATACTGCATCTGCACTGATAATTAGCACTGTATCAACGCTTCCAATCGTGTTCTACTCACAGTTTCAAAGAATACCAACCGTTGAGGAAATCCAAGATATTCTAGGGAATTCTATTGCGATGTTCCGAGCCCTATCTGGTTTATCAATTTACGACAACTCCATGCTAGATAGTATCTACTTGCGAACCAGAAACGGGGCACATTTACTAGACCCCTCATTTCTTGTGATAGGAGAGAATGCAAAAGGAAACTTATCTCTAGGCCTAAGATTTTCAACAATAAAAGATGTGATTAAGCCCTATACTGAACGAAATGGAGCACGCAAAAACGACAATCTCTCTCTGTCAGAAGAGCTAACTCAAGGACACCCTCCAATAGGATGCCCATTCGGGAAACTCGCTAGATTAGTTCTACAGTTCTACATTGACAATGCAGAAACAATATTTCAAGACATCGACGAAGATGACTTTAAAAGCTACGCACTTACAATATTTATCGCTAAAAATGGCATGCCTCCAATAGAAACCTTGAACAGGATCGCTGAAGATATAAGAACTTCAGTAGAACAAGCGTTAAAAAGAGCTGAATAATTGCCCTACAACATCTTCATCTGAAATATTCTTGCAACTACAAGAGATCTCATTTAAGATCCAATACTATAACTAAACCTATGATAGACAGACTAGCACAAGCAGGAGCGAGTTATACCCCTGACAGCAGACAAGAAGTTATCAGGTATCTTCTAGAGGTTGCAGAGTTACAAATAAGCATTAGAAGAGCAATACATGGCTTTGATTTTGAAGATAAAGCAGCAATTCTTTCTGAGTACGGATGGAATACAGACAAATTAACAAGTCCACCTACAGAAGAAGAACTAGCCGGCTCGACACACTATTTATGGGGAAGACAACAGCAAGCAAACGACATGCTGCGCAGCCACCACGCAAATATTAAAACGTGCCTTATTAAAGCTGCTGTAGAAGAAATCGTAACACCTGAAGAAGTAGCAGAACTAATGGATCTAGTTACAAAAGTTAAAGAAAGAACTGACATACCTTGGACAGAAGACTTTGAAGATGGTTTTATTAAATTCAATTTACAATTACCAAACGGAACAACAGAACCCGTAGTATTAGCCATACTAAGTAAAAACGTCAGGAAGATTCGCTTATACCATATACGAGGTGAAGAGTATCCTAGAATCGGAGGCACATTAGCAAGCCTACAAATAGACGACCTAGATAATCCATATAAAAATGTTATTAGTGACCTAACTCGTATTGTAGACGATAGAGGGTTAAGACTTAGACAAACTATAGACTACATAGATTCACCAGACCCTGGAACTTTTGCCGAAAAATTCACTCCTAAAGAATGGAAAAGAGCATACGTAGAAAAATATCTTGGCCTAGAGATTTCAAACGAAGATATAGCAACAGACCCAGAAGTTTACTTCGAATTAAGAAAGATCGATCACAGGTTACTACTAACACTAGAGGTTTCAAGCCTGACAGATGAAGAGAAAGTAGAAACTCTACTTGATCCAGCGAAACGAGGAACATTCATAGCACGATTTGAATACGATTTACTCATGAAGGCACTAAAATTAGCTGCAGACGGAGAAGGTATCAGCTACCACTTAACTGCCTCGTCAGACTAATACAGTCAGCTATACAGCTAGAACCTACTTTGCAATAAAGCCGGGTACACGTTAGCAAGCATCTCAAAGAGATATGCTAGAATTAGACAAAGTCTTAAGTTCAAAAACTATGCGCAAAACTCTTGGGAATCTAAAGAGAGGACTAACAGGTTTAATCCAAGACAAAATCATCAAAGAGCCTAAGCTAAATAAAAACTTAAAGAGCATCACAATAGGCAGCTCAGTAAATAATAAAGACATTCTCTGCTACAAGATTGGAAACGGAACAAAGAAAATAATGTATCTATCAGCAATACATGGAAATGAAGTTGGCACCATTAAACTAGCAAAACATATAGCCAACTGGGCACTTAAGAGTCAGTCTAGTCTAAAAGACTACACTATCTACGTAATACCTTGTTTAAATCCAGATGGGTACAAAATAGCAATGGAATCACCCGGCTATTTTAGCGGCGGAAGATCAGGAAGATTCAATTCAAACAATGTAGACTTAAACAGAAACTTCAATACACCTAGTTTTCAACAAAACTCATACTGGAAACACGGACAAAACTACTCTAACAAAACAACAGTCTATTGTGGAGAAACCCCTGAATCTGAACCAGAAATTAGACACTTTACTAAGTTTATTAAAGACCAGAAAATATCGACAATATTTTCATTTCATAATGCAGGAAGAGATGTACTCGGGGGGGCAACAAGAAAATCACAAGAGCTAGCATCAAATTTTGCAAAACACTCAGGATTCAAACTTTTACAAAAAGGCTATTGGCAACAACTAGATCAAACAGGAACCCTCGCAGAATGGTGTGATATACACGAAATAAACTACATTGAAATCGAAGGATCAACAAGATGGGGCAGCGATTGGGCAAGACAAAAAGAAGCGATTATCTCAACTTTATATCTAATTTAAATGGGGTGCCTGATGGGTTTCGAACCCACGACCTCTAGAACCACAACCTAGCGCTCTAACCAACTGAGCTACAGGCACCATTTTCCAAATGAATTTACATTGTTTTAAAGTACATTTCAATAAAAAATGCCCTCTCCTTAGAATATTCAACTTGGAATACGCATATAACAGAGAGGGCCAAGAAAAGTGAGAAAAAGGAATATCGAAGCCGAAGCCTCATGTACCCTTTTTGCTAAATAAGTATACATGAAAACCCCCTACCAACAAGTTAGATATAACTACTAAACAAGATTATACATTTTTGTCATATCGAAAACAGGGGAGTATTCATTCTTCAACAGCCTTAAAGCCTTTAAACTAAGGCTATTGCCGGATTTAAACTCTTTTCCATCAAAGACCTTTGTCTTCATAAAAATATACTTTTTAGCAAGCGCAGTATTACCTTCTTTGAATGCTAAATATCTCAGCAAATCTCCATGTTCAACATACATCAAGAAAGTTTCAGCAAAATCTTCAAAAGGATTTGTAGCTGCATACTGTGAAGCAAAATGACTCTTATCAGAACTATCACTCATTGAATCAGTATCATCCCAGCTAATATTGTAATAAACCGATGAAACATCGTCGACCTTTACCGGGTCTCCAAAGTCATCAAAAGAAGAATCTTCAGCGTCGTCGCTACCTTCCAAATAAGTTAAATCGACTACATGACCAATTTCATGAATTAATACATGCTCAAATTCCACTGGATCATCAAGGCATCGCATATAAATGAGCTCGCCATTACTTAAACCTCTTCTTTTAGAAGTATCAGTATGTATGATCAAGCTTTCAAAATTATCTAAGAAGCCCGAAAATCTATCGAGAACTCTTTGAGAAATATCTAAACATGTTTCAAGTGGAGCAGTACCTGCAAAATTTTCGGCAATTATAATCTTATCTGAACCGTAAAAACTAGACTCGGCAGAAGAATTTTCTACCAACGAAGCTATTGAAGTAAATAGCAGCAGTCCAAATACCCAGAATACAACCGATCTTTTTAATGATTGAAGCATCCACTCTAATTAAAGAGCGGTACTGTAGTATGAATCAGTTATTTTGTCAAGACTAAGCAGCATTATCTAAATATGCGCCAAGCCTCTGAAGATAAGCAGCCTCAATTTGGTCAGCGTTACCCACAGACACTCCAAGTCCATTAGCAATCGTTGCATCAAAGTAAGCAGCAGAATACAAGTATAAAAGCACAGCATATTCATCGTTCGTAAATCCAGTACTATCAATTCTTTCTTGTGTTTGCTCAGCTAAACTTTGGTAGAAAGCAAAACCTGTTTCATTAAACTCATAGTTATCACCAAACTGAGCCTGAACTGCTTCAGTATCATTAAACAAGTAATTATACATAGCTTCACTATCGTTTTCTTCAGTAGCAAAATGTCTAATAACTTGCTCAGATTGCTGCCAATTAATTTGGTATTTAACCATAAGCTCAAGACGTACTCTGTCATCAATAAATCCAAATTCTTCAAGATCATCTAACGGGAAAGCACTCATCTCAAGATTTAAATTACTTACTAGTGACCCAGCAGGCCTATTCATCATTGCAAGATAATATGTTCCATCACCTCTATCTATAGCACCAAAAAGTACTTGCTGATTAATTTCAGCTCCTTCTGGCCCTGCGAATCTTTCACAACCTTCACTATAAGCACGAGCCACTGCATCAACGATATTATCGTCAAATGGAGCCTCGATCCTAACTTCAACTAAAGTGTACTGCATGCCAACTGCATCCTCAAAGATACCTTCGCCACTTTCATCCATTTGATAAGCATCAAGTGCAAGATCGGCAAACTGCACATTCGGCAGTCCAACGATTTCTTCAGGCTCATCAACTCTATAAGACGCATGCTCTCTTAAATATTCCTCTGGGTACTCTCTTTCATTAAACAAAGCTAATAACTCTGAACCATATGGCAGACCAGAAGTTACTTCATAAAGCTTATCTCTTACATCATCAAATTCATCAAATGCATTATCTACAGTGTTATCCATAAAGTTAGTACGCCTTACACGTTCATATTGCCTCATAGAAAATCCTCCTAGCCCTCTGGCCACCTCACCAGTATGAGTCCTTGTAAGTCTTTCACTATCTGGATCAGCATTAAATAAATCAAGCACTACCTCTGACCAAGGCTTATTAGAAGTAGTACCTGTTTCCCAGGCAGCTCGTACTTCCTCATTATTATTATAAAGTTCAGAGCCAGGGCCAAATTTATCTACTACAGTACTAATACCATCATACAAGTAACCTCTTGTTTCAGGACTATCAAATCTGCTTGAGCCCCCAAGAACGCTTGCAGGCATCTCTCTTAGAGCTTCAGGACCTCTAATACTTGCATGTGCATCAATTATTCTTGAAAACGGAACTCCCGCAACGCTATCATTACTTAAACTGTACATCAAATGATCTACAGCAGCTTTCTGTTCATCAGTCTCATACTCAGCACCTAGATAATCAGCTATTTCGTTATTAGTATCATCAGTAACAACTCTTTCAAACCATTGCGGGATCGTCCTCCCAGTTACTGTTTGCGGTAATATAAAGACAGCAGCTGCACCTAAAGCACCCCACATTGCAGTACTACCTAAAATACTTCTAATTCTTTGAGCAGTTCTACCACTTCTAAGCATGATCATTGCAGCAACAAGGAAAGCACCACCATAAAGTGTAGCTTGTCCAAGAGTACCTGATCTTTCGATATTTCTCATTGCAAGATCAGCGTTTCTACTTACAAATTCACCAGCTTCGTCCATTGTTTCACGTAGTCCGTCTAAAGGTTCTTCAAACTGAGCCTCACGACTTTGATAAACCTGCAAATCCTCAAGCACAGTCATATAAGCATCAAATGCCTCCTGATCTCTATCTGAACCTGCTCGCTCAGCTTCAATTGCCGTACGCTGGGCTTGCAAAAACTCTGCATTCGAGTCAGACATACCATTCTGCTCAAAAATAGTCAGGATCCTCGACCTAACATTATGCCTTTTAAATGGGTGATCTTCTGAATGTAAATCTTCCTTTAGCCAATCTTCAAAAGAATTATTATCAACATGCAAAGTTGCAAATGAATCCAACACATTCTGCTTTCTTAAAGACGATGAAGGTCTAGCAACCTCAAACTCTTCAGCTAAAGCACCTCTGGCCTCCTGACCTTCCTGTTCAATGGCAGCCACTTCGGCATCCGCAGAATCAGGAATCCCATCAGGGGCTTCTGGAGGAGCATCAAAATATACAAATCTTTCGTAAAACATTACTCAAGGCTATCTTTTAAAAATTTGATCTCATCAAATGCCTCATCTAGCGTACTCTTAATAACATCTTTGAAGGACTCTTTCTCGCTTGCCAAAACAAAATACACATCCAACTCGTTAGACTCAGGATGTTCAAGTAGGTGAGCATCCATATAGTTTCTATCTTCTTCATCTAAAACTTTATCAGCAGCCTCAATCATTGCATTAGAAAACAAGATTTGAAGTTGATAAAATAAAGGTTCTTGCTGTTCATTACTAAGACCTTCTAAACCAAGTTCTTCAACCACTTTCTTAAGAAATTCCTCGAAAGTTTTCGGGAGTTGTTCCATTAATTTTGAATAATTATCCATTGTCTAAAGTTAAATTATGCTGCTTGAGCGTCATCATCATTATCACGTTCAACATTATTATTTGCAACCTCTCCATTTCTAAAGTTTTGATCCCACTCTGCATGTGCTCTACTTCGACGATCAGCTCTTTTAGAAGAGTCTCGAGTAATATCCGAAATCTCTCTATTTAGCTCATGTGATATATCTTGAACTCTACCATCACCAAATGCTCTTGCAGCTTCACCTCTAGATTCAAGCTTAACTCTATTTGGATTCATAACCTTAGCTTGCCCCCCTTCTGCAGCAGCATTAATACCTCCCTTAAACCCTTCGACCACAGGAAGAGCAAGACCAGGAAGAACTACAAAGGCTCTACCAGCAAGTTGAGACACCTGATAAAGAGTATCACCTACAGCAATAGCAATTTTATTTACTCCCCAATTCACAACTCTGATTGGAGCTGAAACAACTCTACCAGCTGCATAAAGTGGATTTCTAGCCACCCATGCAGCAAAGGCTGTAAGATTTTTTACACCAGCAGCTGTTAACTTAAACGGTGCAGCAGCAACCTTGCCAGCAGTTTTACCTGCCCATACCAAGCTACCACCTACTCTTTTAACTCCGTTTCCAGTCTTTGTTGCAGCATACTGCATCACATCTCTAACGATCTTCTGTGCTTTATTTTTAGTATCAAGGCTTCTTACAGCTTCTGATGAAGCTCTAGCAGACAATGCCACCTCATTATCAAATGAGTCTAGCTCAAAGTTTGTTTATACGGGCTCTCCTTGTATGTTTTTGGAAGAACCCCTATAAACACGATCTCGTTGCCT
>JAUHYY010000048.1 GCA_030426295.1 bacterium | reverse complement strand
ACTCGGCATACTTCTTAGATGCTTCTCAGAGAGTTTTCTCTCATCACCAATAACAGCAATAACAACTCTTTCAGTACCAATAAGTGGCATAGGTTGGAGTCCTTTAGCTTTTAGTTCATCAAGTAAATGCTGTATATGCTCTTCGGGAGCATTCTTTTTCATTACAATAATCATGATATTTGGGTTTAATTGGTTATTAGTTTATTGTTTTGGATTGTTTTATACAAATAAAAATCCCACTTCTTCGATTGGTGGGGCACTTATTATCTATCATCTATTATCTATCAGTAGCCCCAACTTAGGTAAAAAAAGTAGAAAAAGAAAAATGCAGCACCAAAAGCAAACCAAGCAAACAAGTTGCTATTTTCTTTCGCAAGCGCGATTACTTTTACTTTTGATTCTTCTTTTCGCATGGGATTTATTTAATGCAATTTTTAATTTATCAATTAGATCAACTATTGGCAAGGTCATCTAGATCATGTAATGACTTTAGGAACTTCTTTCTTACTTCATCAGCAAACGGATTCTCTTTTTGAATAGCCATAAAAAGCTCCATAGAATCCAAGCTCAAAAGGTCCATCAATTCGGCTAAATGATCGTATGTTTTAGTTGTCTGTTCAAGCTGTGGAATTTCCATATTATTCAAAGCTCTTGCTATAAAATGAGTAAGAACTTGAGCATATGCAACATCTTGATCATGCTCTTCAGGAGTCCGCACCATCACATCAAGTTTTAGCTCACCTGATAAAAACTTTGATATCTTTTCAAATTTCTCATCACTGCATCTAGTTTTGCATAAAACTAGCTTTAAACCTTTAATTCCATTAGCACCACTTTTAGGTCCAAAGAGTGGGTGACTCCCAATAATATCAACATCTTCAGGTAGTTGCTCAAGCATAATCTGAACCGGCTTAACCTTAACTGAACATACATCAATGAATAAGGTGCCAGGCTTAATACGGTCTTTAATGTCTTTAATAAACCCACCCAAAACTTGTACCGGAATACTCAAAATCACAATCTCAGACTCAAGTACATCATCAATATCACCTGCATCAACACCAATTTCTTCAGCCTCTTTACTTATGTCATTTAGGTCATATACAGTGATCTTAGTATATGGTTTCAAATGTTTAGCCATAAACTGACCAAACGAACCAAATCCAATTATTCCTACAGATTTCATGAGAGATATATTTTATTTTGAAACGGAGCTTCCAGAACTAGGTTTACCATTATTTGACTCTCATTGCCACATTCAATTTCCACAGTTTGACGAGGACCGTCACGAAGTAATAGCCAGAGCAAAAGAAGAACTCGATTATTTGGTATGTGTTGGATGCGATCTTGAGTCATCAAAAAGAGCAATTGAACTTTCAAGACTGCACCCTGGGTTCATATACGCAACAGTAGGAAACCATCCATACGACGCCGACAAATCAATGGAAGGATTCGAAGACCTAATCACAGAAAATCCAGACCTGGTCGTAGCAGTAGGCGAAACAGGTCTCGACTACTTCAAGAACGAACTTGATCCAGAAGTACAAAAAGAATCCCTAAAAAGACATGCAGAGCTAGCAGTTAAATTCGACCTACCGATAATCATCCATACACGCGAAACTGACGAATGCTACCCAGACGCCAAAGAAATTTTAAATGCTGCAGGAGTTCAAAAAGTAATCTTACACTGCTTCGCAGGTTCTACAACAACTGCAAAAGATGCATGGGCACAAGGATGGAAAACATCATTCGCCTTAAACACGACCTACCCTAAAAACGAAGAACTAAGAGAAATCATGGCAACATGCCCGCCAGAATTAAAGCTAATAGAAACTGATTCACCATACCTAGCACCACAAGACAAACGAGGCGAAAGAAACGAACCTTCATTCCTATAAACAAATAAACAATAACTAACAACCAAATGTCTAACCAGCATCCCAATCAGCCCTTCACAAGATACGGTGATAAAATAAATTCAGATTATTTCGAAGAATATCTAATCAAAACTTACGAAAGCAGAGACAAGGCTGGCCTAACAGAAAACATCGAAGGAATCGAAGCTTTAGTTGTTCAAGTTGAACCAGGAGTTGCAAAGGCATACATTGCAGAACTCTTACTGATGACTCTTTATCAATACGTAAGATCATTCGAAGACGACACTTATCGTTATCACATTTTAAGAATCAAACCAGAAAACCCAACCATGCTAGTTCGAGAGCCTCTAACAGAAGCACATAACGGAATCTGGACCCTGAACAATATGTCAGTAAACGGTCAAAAAAGACCCTTCACAAGATACATCGGTGAAATTTACGGAGTTAACGACATGAAAGAAGCAGTTTCTAAACAAGAAGCACGACACTTCAGATTCTTGAATGAGCTACCCGAGTCGCATTCAGAAAATTATGTTCACTGGACACAGCCATCTATCTATACCTGGAACCACATCGGTTACAAAAAAACTAAGACAGAAGAATACGACCAAGTTAAAGATTACGAATTCGACCAGGAAACTTTAGACATGTTCTTAGAAATCAAAAAACTACAGTCAGACTTAGACTTTGCACAGTACCTCGAACCATACGACCATCTCGCAACTCGTGTCTATATGCACGATAGAGAACACGCAATTCTTGAATTCCTTTCATTAACTTCTTATCACTTCTGGGGAGCCTTCAATATTGGAGACCAAAACTCATCAACAAATGTTACAAGATCAGCCAAATACGTAGATGAAAGACTAAGCCCAGCAAAAGTGTTCACAGCCAACAATACTCCATACTACACATGTCATATCGACGACCTGCCCTCACCAACAGAAAACTTTGTATTAGATTTTGGTCGAAGAATGCATCACTTAGCAGTCGGAGTTAAAGACGGATACATCGGCCCAGAAGAAAACGATTACAGAAACGTAGACTTCGTAGTTGAAAAACTGCAAGAAGCTGAAAAGCAGTTCCTTGCAAACGTAATCGGATCATGCGACGAAGGCCTAAAACAAATCTTTTCTAAAAAATCTGAATTCTCATGGCTTATCACTGAGTACATCCAAAGATGCTATGGATACGAAGGATTCTTCACGAAAGAAAATGTTGCAGCCTTAACACAAGCAGCAGGGGAGGATGACTTGGTTACTTAGGGTCTGGAACTAAACCTTCATAAGTAGCACGTAACTTCTTAAGCTCATTCCAATTCGCGCTGAATTGGGAATGAGCCTCACTGAGTTTATCTTCTAGCAAGTCAAGATATTTCGACCTCATATCAGGATTAGTCGACATCACTGCTTCAATACCTTGGTCTGAAAGACCAAGGTTTCTCAGTTTTTCAACTTTATCTTCACGAGTTATATCGAGATCTAAAATCTGGTATTTTCTTTCAAAATCTTTGTATGTCGCTTCGGCTTTATCTTTTTTTATCTTGAGTTCATATCGTTCTTTCATTAGAGCCCTATATTCTAGAAGTGCTGTAGTTACTTTACCAACATTGAAGTACTCATGAAATACAATGTAATAACGGTTGATAATACCTACTATCATTCTTAGCTTTTCATTTGTTTCATATTCACCTAAGTACTGAGTCATAAATCTTGTAGCACAGATCATTTCAAAATTACTAAATTCTGGATTCAGTAACATTCTTAATAACTCCATAAACATTTGAATGTAGGCAGGACCATTCGGATCAGTACTATATTCCGTTAAGCCTCTAAATTCATGAAGATTTTCAGGTGCATCCGAAATACAATAGTCAATCATATCAAATACATGCTGTCTATAAGATGTAGCACCTAGATATTCTTTACATTGTACAAACTGTTTGTTTTCGTAATCATCATGGTTATGATCTGGGAAGTCCGTACCAATTTGCACTTCAGCAGGTTTATTCGACATCAACTTTGATTCACCAGGTCTAACTACTTTCACAAAACCTTTGAATACATTTTGCCCCTCACTGAAAGCATTCGTACCACCAGTAGCACCAGTAGGATCAAACTGATCAAAATGATATTTCATATTATCAAATAGTTCTTTAGGAATCGTACTACCCATAGCTTCAAGCACATATGCATAACCGTACTTTAAACAATGATCAACTTCGTTTTGCGTTGATCTTTTACCACCAACTAACCAAACACGCATTCGAACTAAATCAAGCATAGTTGGGTAAGAAGCACCTTTAGCGATAGCTTTCCTCCATGCAGAAATCGCGTTTTTATTCGGGGCAACCTCAATCATCAGTGGTATTTTTTTACCTCGTTTATCAATAATCACAATTTTGAACTGATCTACACAACCTTTAACTACCCCAACATGCTCAGCACCTTTTGCTTTAAAGTTCTCTATCACTACTTCACGTACTGCAGCCATTTCTTTTTGAGTGTCTTCACCAAGATTCGATTCAATACTTGTTCGACCTTCCATTAAATCAATTAAATCTTCGCATACAGTTCTAATCGCCCATGTTTTTTTATCTCTTACTACGGTTTCCTGCATAATGTTCAATAATTGCTGACCAATTGAAACCTTATCAACGAATAACTTTTTTATCTCCCGTTTATTTAATGCAGCATCACGGAGCAAGTCATTATAACTTCTATGCAGTGACTCCACATCATCTTCATCAGGGAACAAGAAATCAACTCCTCTGAAGAGTTTAGTTGTAATATAATTTAGGGCTTCTTTCGTATCAGCATCTGATCTAACTAAACCTGGTGTACCTCTTCTAATTGACTGGATCAAAAAGAAAGCAGAATGCCTATATAACTCCCACCATGTATCTGGATCTCTCAAACTCCATGTCTCGTCAACATTTGCTCGGGTTACACCTTTATAAAACTCTTTTTTCCGATCGATACTTGCTGGAGTTGAATCATACTCATCATCTATGATCTCGCTAAATTTTCTTCTAGCATCGATAGGTAGATCAAAACCAAATATTTCTTTAAAAAATGCACCTAGTGTGTTTTTCATAGTTAATCCTATTGTTCTAGAGTCTTTAACTCCTTCATCGTTAAGTGATTCTTCAACTTGGATTATTTTATCGACGTATCTTAAAAAATAGTTACCAATTACAAGTTTAACCGCATTAAAAGGTATTAAGCTTTCTCCAAGATTCATTGCCTCCCTATCATAATTAGATTTTCTATGCATTAATTTTGTTAGCATTGGATGGCTATAAGTTTCTTCAATCGTTAAACTTTTAAAAAGTTTTTCTAACTGACCATTAACAAGAATAGAAGAGAATATTGAATCAAAACTATCAATCAAAATATTCATAAACTTATTTTTACAAGGATGATCTACCTTGCGTTTTGCTTCCATCTTCTTTTTTACATCTGTAACCGCTTTACTTGCAGGCTCAAGATACTTCAAATCTTTTGCGTTAAACAAAGGCAGCCCTTCAATATTCGTACAAAATTCATGTATTTCATCTACAGTACATTGAACATCAGATTCATGCTCCTCTGTGCCTTCTCGTAAATTTGGATGTAATACCAAACCAGGGAACATATCATCAATTTTGAATCCTTCAGGAAGTTTAGCCATTTGTATGATTAAGTTGAAGTTTATTAAACCACATTTAGCAATATTCGTCAATGCAACGACTACTATGTACTATAGGTTACAAATTATCCAATCTTATTAGTTATGTCAAACCCTAGACGCTTCATTTCTTGCTCTCTAAGTTCTTGATAAGCAACATTACGAATCTTTCCAGTTAAGCCAGCTTCACCAATATATACAACATTGTGCTTAAGCGGTTTTTTACTGTAGGAACTCATGATTGCTTTCATCACAGCAAGATCACAAGCAGTTTCTCGAATTTTAAAGCCACCAGACACATTTACAAATACATCCTGACTCGAAAGATCGATACCAAAATACTTTTGCAAGACAGCAATTATCATTAACAAACGATTCTGATCAAAGCCTGTGGCAGATCTTTTCGGGTAGCCAAAAGCACTTGCAGAAGTCAAAGCTTGAACCTCAACAACTAAAGGCCTATTACCCTCCATCGTACAACCAAGAGCACTACCAATAACCATTTCTTCACGTTCTTCAATAAACTCAGCAGCAGGATCAGGCACCTCAACTAAACCAGCAGTATCCATCCTAAAAATCCCAACTTCATCTGTAGAACCAAATCTATTCTTTATAGACTTCAAGAACCTATAACTTTTAATCTTATCACCTTCAATATAAAGTACTGTATCAACCAAATGCTCAAGAAGCTTCGGACCAGCAAGTTCACCATCTTTCGTAACATGACCGATCAATACAACAGAAATGTTTTTACTCTTAGCCAGCTTCACAATCGCATCAGCAATATATCTTATCTGACTAATTCCACCTGGCACACCATCATTCTCGAGACTTTTTATAACCTGAATAGAATCAATCACCAAAAAATCAGGCTTATTACTTTCAATTTCTCGAGCAACTTCTTCAAGTACAGAAGTCTCAAGAAAACTTACAGTATCAAGACTCACACCTAGCCTATTAGCTCTTAGGCTTATTTGCTCTGCCGATTCTTCACCTGCCACATAGTAGACTTCTTGGCCTTTTAACCGGTCTAGAAACTGCAGAGTCAAAGTCGACTTACCAATACCAGGTTCACCACCAAGCAGAGTCACGCTACCAGGAACAATACCGCCACCCAGCACACGATCAAACTCACTAATACCTGTCTGCATACGAACAACAGCTTTGTGATCAATCTCAGATAACTTACGCACTCCAGCCGAGCTAACAACAGATTTTTTCTTATATGGATTTTTTTCTACAACATCTTCAACCAGTGAATTCCATTCATTACATTCACTACACTGACCTTGCCATTTAGGATGCTCACGACCACAGTTAGTACAGATATATATTGTTTTAAGCTTTGGCATATTCGTATATTAATTCTAAACTAATACTAACATGAATATTTTAAATAATTCTAAATAAAGTGATCGAAGAAAATTTAAATAAAGTTTTAGAAAGGATTAAAGCAGCCTGCGTAAATTGTGGTAGGGATCCAAAGGACATCACACTCATTGCAGTCACAAAAACGATCCCCTTAGAAAAAATTAATGAAGCAATCGCAGCTGGCATAAAAGACATCGGTGAAAACAAAGTCCAAGAACTCGAATTAAAAAACATACATGGAGCAACCAATCATTTAATCGGCCACTTACAAACAAATAAAGTTAAGAAAGCAGTTGAGCTAGCTGACGTAATTCACTCTGTCGACTCACTAAAGCTCGCCAAGAAAATCGAACAATATTCACCAGGTCACAAAGTCTTAATCCAAATCAACACCTCAAACGAAGCAACAAAATTCGGCCTCAACCCAACAAATAAAGAAGAATTAAACTCTATACTTAAACTTAACCTGAGCGTCCTCGGATTAATGACTATAGGACCAAACACCCAAGACGAAGCAGAAGTAAGAAACTCTTTCAGGCTCCTAAAAGAACTCAAAGACAAATACAATCTCGAGCATCTTTCAATGGGTATGTCTAATGACTACGAGATAGCGATTGAAGAAGGTGCAACCATGCTAAGAATAGGAAGTGCAATTTTTGGTAGCAGGTATTGAAAAAAATAATCAAACCTGGTAAATTCCTCGCGTTAAAAACATATTCGGGTCAGTAGCTCAGTTGGTAGAGCATCGGCCTCTTAAGCCGCTGGTCCTGGGTTCGAATCCCAGCTGACCCACCATTATTTCTTAGTATACTTTTTCTTCGAAGAAGATTTCTTTTTTTCAGGAGCATTACTCTTTTTAGGCTTCTCTTGCTTACGTACAAAAATCCAAACTCCAACAATCACCATAATCAGAGATAAAAGCTGCCCCATTGTTAGAGGACCAAAAATAAATCCTATATGTGCATCAGGCTCTCTAAAGAATTCAACAATTATACGCGCAATAGAGTAACCTATTAAGAAAAGACCAAGCATTTTTCCTTTCAACCACTTCTTATTTCGTACCGACCACATAACGATAAAAAGCACAAGACCTTCAAGCGCAGCTTCATACAGCTGAGACGGATGCCTTAAAAGTCCAGCAGGATCAGTATAAAAATACATTCCGAGAGGGGATTCAGTAGCTC
>JAUHYY010000047.1 GCA_030426295.1 bacterium | reverse complement strand
ATAAGTACATCGTCGAAGTATATGTTGATTGTATTGTCACCTGCAGCTGAAGTTCTAGCTCTGTATGCGAAAGAAATGTTGTAGTCACCTTCGGCTAGAGTCAGGTCTTGAGACATAGCACTGTTTGAACTTGCACTGTTAGTTTCGTTAGCGTGACTGTCTAGTTCAATAATGAATGATCCTTCGTATGCAGGAACCACTACATTACCTCTATGAACTTCGATACCTGCTGTACCGTAATCTGTGTACCATCCTGGAATACTATCGAATACGTCCCAGTCACCATCAACTAGAGTTTCTAAAGTTACGTCGTCAATAAGACCAATGCTTTCGTCTGTGGTTTCAACGTTTCCGTTTTCTGCTAAGTCAAACTCACAAAGAGCTGGTTCGTCTTCCTCTTCGTCGTCTTCTTCAACATCTTCGATAGCTAATGGTGCTAGTTCAGGTTCTTCACCTTCACCTTCACCTTCTTCACCTTCACATTGGTCACCATTACCTGGGTTGTTTTCGTTACATTCATCTTCTTGAGTTCCGTGACCATTATTATTTGAATTTGCGTTATTTCCATTTCCTTCTTCCTCTTCATCTGATTCTTCATCAGTTTGTTCATCGTCACCCTCTCCTTCTTCACCTTCAGTTACTTCTTGGGGTGCTTCTTGAGCTAAAGCATATGGTAAAACCACATTTAAATTTAAGATTCCTGCTAGGAATAAGACTAGTACCGCTCGTACTAGAATATTTTTTGAATTTTTCATCTTTTTTTTAAAACAAATTTGTATAGGCGATTTATACCTCTTTAAAGGTGTATTGTCAATTCTGCTTAACCTATAAAGAATAAATGTCAATCGGTAATTTCTACCTACACTTCTGTCTAAGATTAGGTTTCAGCTTAATATAAATGATGTATATTCTAATTACTATGAAAAAGATAATAATTATTGGAGGTGGAGCAGCTGGAATGATGGCAGCTGCGACGTTGGCTGAAAGAGATATTGATGCTCATGTAACTCTTATAGAACGTAACGATTGCTTGGGTATGAAAGTTATGATTTCTGGTGGAGGTCGATGCAATGTCACGACTGGTAACAACGAGCTTAAAGAAGTGCTTAAGTGTTATCCGAGAGGTGCAAGATTTTTGAAAACTCCTATGTATGCATTTAAGCCTTCAGATGTGGTTGATTGGATTGGGGGAAGGGGTGTTCCGCTTAAAACTGAAGCTGATATGAGAGTTTTTCCCCAATCTGATAATGGTAAAGATATTATGAAACTATATGAAAAGATCCTTGAGACAGGTCGAGTACAAATTTTATACAAGACTGTTGTAACTGGTGTGTCGAAAGATGAGAAATTCATTGTTAAGCTAAGAGAGCGTGAAGATCTAGAAGCTGACTCTGTGATTCTTACTACAGGTGGTCAAGCTTATAGAAGAACAGGATCTAAAGGCGATGGTTACGACTTTGCTGAAGCCCTAGGGCATTCAATTACTGATCTTGCTCCGAGCTTGAGTTCTTATATGACTGAAGAGGAATGGGTTAAAGATCTAAGTGGTGTTTCGTTTGAAAATGTGAAGCTCAAGTTTGTAAAAGAAGATAAGTATGAGTTCTCAGGGCCTATAATTTTAACTCATAGAGGGGTTAGTGGGCCTGCAGTTTTTGCTCTAAATTCGATGGCTGCATTTGAGAAGGTTAGTAAAGAGGATCCTGCTAGTTTGTTTATAGATTTTTGCCCTGATTATAATCATGAAGAGTTGAGAGATGGTTTTAATGATACGGTTTCGAAAAATCCAAAGAAAAATGTTGAAAATATTAATCCCCTGCCTATTCCGAAGTCCTTGTTTAAAAAGTTTGTAGAAATAGTTGGTATTAATAAAAATGCTAATGAGCTTAGTAAAAAAGAAATAAATAAGTTGATTGAGATGGCAAAGAATTCTGAGCTAACTTTAATTGGCACAACTCCTGGAGACGAATTCGTGACAGCCGGAGGTGTTGAGCTTAGTGAAGTAGATTCAAAAACAATGGAATCAAAAATTTGCCCTGGATTATATTTTGCAGGTGAAATCTTAAATATCGATGGATTTACTGGTGGATATAATCTGCAGGTTGCTTGGTGTACTGGAAGATTGGCGGGATTCAGTGTTTAAGCTACCATTGAGTAATCTATTGCATCTCCATGTACGCCTTGGTGTCTTTGATATGTTACTCCAGTTCTTCCTCTGAATGGTTCTGCGTCTTGTGCAACTCTGTCTGTTAATACATGGAACTCTACACTTGCTCGAGAAGATTCGGCAAGTTGTACTGCAGGTTCAGCCCACCATTCAGCGTATACAGCATCTAAATATCTAATTTCGATATGGTCATACATTTGAAGTAACTCCTGACCGTAGTCTCTTGCGATATTGCTTAGAGCAACGCCTCCTGCGCTGAATCCTTGGATAACTAACTCTCTAACCTCTAGATTTAAGTTTCTTAAACTGTCTGACTCTAAAATCGATTCTAAGAAATCTGGAAAATCTTCATTTACCTCACGGCTAAACCATTTACTGTCATAACCATTTGTTATAGCTGAGCTACCTTCTGTACCTCGTCCTGCAAGCTCGCCAGGTTGAACTCCATCTTCAGCACCATCATAAGCAAATGGGATTACAGTAATAGCGTTACCTTGTGCAGCTGCTCTCAACATGCCGTTTAGTCGCTGTTCACCATTAGAATTCTCGCCTATACCTCTGTTGCCTCCTGTACCGTGACATACCACAGATAACTTAGTAGGATCGTAATTTCTTGGAACAATAACTAATGCTGGTCTATTTGAATTACCTTCAACTGACTCTATTGAATATCTTGCAAAACCAAAGTTATTTGCCACGTCGAGTAAAGATTGCAGGTTAATATTTGAATTATTAGGCTTACCCTCAATATCACCTGGAGGCTGAGAGGACGCTTCACTTAGGCTGCCTTCAGTATCTGTTGTTTGTCTGCCTCTAAATGTTGTTTCAAAAAACTCTGAAATTTTTAATGACATCGTCTCTATGAATACTCTAATTTGATCTAAGGCTTCTTCCCACTTACTTTTAGGCGCAGCTGAGCTTAGTGCTTCTCGAGCTTCTTCTTGAGTTGCTGCTGTCGCAACTGCTTCAGCTTGCTCTGTAGTAATTCCAGACTCTTCTAAAGCACGTTCTGCTTCGCCTTGAGCGCTTTGCGCTTCGACCTCATCCATTAATGCCATTCTTTCTGCTGTTACTTCTCGTTCTACAGCATAGCGTGCTGTTTCTGATTCAGATCTTGGCTCATCATGGCTGTGCTCAACATCTTCATGATCGTGGTCTAAATGTTCGTGGGTTTCTCCATGCATAATTAGTTTTTAAACTTTGGAATTTCTTTTCCGTGAGGGCCGTGCGTTGGATTATCTAGCAACTTAGCAATTTTGCGAATAACCTTATCAGATAAGGCATGTTCTAGCATATGCGCTTCTTCATGTACTTCATCTTCTGGGATCCCCAAAGTATTATGCAGGAACAACTCAATAATTCTATGCTTATATGTAAGGTTGTTTGCGATTTTAAGACCCTCGTCCGTTAGATGAACTGGACCGTATTTCTCGTGAGTGATCCACCCCTTCGCTGTTAGGTCTTGTAGTCTTTGAGCTACAGTTGACTTTGATAAACCTAACTTATCTACTACATCGGTTACTTTGACACTATCTTTGGATTCCTCTGCTAGCAGGTATATAGCCCTTAGATAGTCTTCTTGCGTTGGTGTTATCATGTGTCGAGATTAAAAGTTTGTATATACGAACTTTATCATGTATATTCGTATTTAGACATAAATAAACTAATAAAAATATATCATGCTTAAATTAAAAGAACTATTTTCTTTGCAACATTTGTTTCGGTGGTCCCTACTCCTTGTCTTTTTATTGATACCAATTCTTGGTGGTAATGAAACACGAGAAGCTTACTTTGGGTCACTCGCTGATGGCTACATTCAAGTAAGTGTTTTTGTAGCACTGACCTTGTTCATATTTTATGGACTAGAAACTTGGCTCAAAATTGATACTGAGTCTTTACTTCGAAAACATAAAAAATACCAAGTGCCGATTTCTGCACTGCTTGGTGCTCTACCAGGTTGTGGAGGTGCGATTGTTGTTATGACACAGTATACAATGGGTCGACTTGGGTTTGGCTCTGTTGTGGCAGTGCTTACCTCTACTATGGGTGATGCTGCATTCTTACTTCTGGCACAAGATCCTAAAGCTGCGCTAGTTGTGTTTAGTACTTCGATCACTGTTGGGATTATATTTGGGTACCTTACAGAATTCATTCATGGTTACGATTTCTTAAGACAAACTAACAAAAAACTCGATAACTTGGCTGGGACTTTCTACCAATATGAATGGGTTAAAAATCCATGGGTGTGGTTACTTATTCCTGGTTTAATTGTAGGACTACTTACATCTTTCCAGGCAGACTACATATCTGATAATTTCTTTGCCCAATTTGGGATTGAGAACTTCAATCTCTGGCTAGGAGTTACTGGTGCGGCATTATCATTTATCTTGTGGTTTATTAATCCAACTGCGGGAACAATTAAATCAAATTTCTTTCAATGTAGAACTCGTGGTGAAGTTTGGGACAAAGTAACTGCTGACACTGCTTTCGTAACAGTATGGGTGTTAGTTGGATACCTTGCATTTGAACTTGGAGTACTTTGGACAGGCTTCGACTTTGGCTCACTATTTTCTAGCATCGCTCCACTACTACCATTAATAGGTGTTATGATTGGATTCCTGCCTGGTTGTGGACCACAAGTAATTGTTACAACAATGTATCTACAAGGTTTGATTCCTTTCTCTGCACAGCTTGGTAATGCAATTAGCAATGATGGTGATGCGTTATTTCCTGCAATCGCTGTTGCCCCTAAGGTTTCAATTATTGCGACAATATATACTGCAATCCCTGCACTAATAATTGCATATGGATACATGTTCTTCTTTGAGATGTAGCAACATAATCTATTTAAATCGAAATCTTTTTTTGGTAAATTTTATGCAGTTTTAATAAAATTAAATATGAAAAAAGTATTAGTATTACTAACAGTGATTCTTATGGTTTCTGCGTGTTCAGCTGAAACAGAAGTTGAAGATACAGCTGTTGCAGAAAATGGTGAAGTTCTTGGTGAACAAGTTGAACCAAGTGAAGAATCTGAAGAGATTGAAGAAGAAGTAGCTGAAGAACCAGTTGAAGAAGAGGCTGCGCCTGTTGAAGAAGAACCTGTTCAAGTTGAAGCACAAGCTCAAGCAGAAGTACCAGCTGCACCAGTTGAAGTTGTAGTTGAAGAGACAGGAGACTTCACAGTTAATGAAGTTGCTGGTCACAGTATCAAAGCTGATTGCTGGACTATTATAAATGACAAAGTATATGACCTGAGTGCTTGGCTAGAACCACAACCAAGAGGTATTTTTAATCTTACAGAAATTTGTGGTAAAGATAGTACAATGGAATGGGGTGGACCATATCTTGCTGGTGTAAGAGCTGACTCACAATTCCAAGCTTATTATCTTGGTGACATTTAAAAAATATTTATAAATAATTTACAAAATACTTATGAAAAAATTTTTAGTTCTAATAATCATATTACTTCTATTAATGGTTACTGGTTGTGATGTAGCTGATACTCCTGACTACCTTGAAAATGAAGAAGAGTCTGAAGAGGTTACACAAGATCAAACTGAAGAAGGTCAAGATGACGATGAGGAAGGATCTGAAGGAGTTTCTACTGAACAAACTGCAGGGGATACAACAGAAGCTGATACTGAAGTAGCTGCTGAATACACAATGGCATCAGTTGCTACTCACAACTCAAAAGATAGTTGTTGGACAGTTATAAACGGTAACGTTTACGATCTAACTGGTTGGATTTCTAAGCATCCAGGTGGTGCAGGCAACATTCTAAGATTATGTGGTATTGATGGTACTGCTGCATTCGAGGGTCAACATGGTGGAAATGCTGGTGCTGAATCAACGTTAGTAGAATACTTCGTATCACCACTACAATAATATGGTTAAGTTTAAAGAAGAACATTCTTGGCTAGTTCTTAAAGTGGGATTAGCGATAGTATATTTTTATTTTGCTTATCAGCAGCTGGCTGAGCCAAATGTCTGGGAAGGACTAGTTCCACTCTGGATAGACAACATCGTTCCTGCTCGTATTATGATTACAATTAATGCAGTATTTGAGATAGTGGCTACGATTTGTGTATTAATTAATTTTAAAACAAAGTGGTTTGCTGGACTTCTTGCTCTACATTTATTTGTAATCGTAGGAGTTGTAGGCTTTAACCCAACAGGTGTACGAGACTTTGGATTAGCAATGGCCAGCCTTGCGGTAGCAATTAAAGCATTTGATGGGAAAGCGTAAAAAAATAAAAAAAGATAAAAAGAATAAGTACGATAACTTAAGTAAACCCGAAGCTGAATTCGATTTCCATGATCGGGGTATGCTTCGTGAATCAGATATGAAAAGACTTACAGATGACTTTCTAGAAGAATGCTTTGATCGCGGTCTTGTGAAAGTTCTCTTTATTACTGGTAAGGGATTACATTCACGAAAAGGTATGCCTGTGATTAAACCATGGCTAAAGAAATACTTGAGCTGTCATTCGAAAGTGATCCGTGTATACGAAGGTCGCAGAGATCGAGGTGGAACTGGAACACTAGAAGCTATTTTAGATTCTTAATCTGTTAGTTCTACGATCCGTGTGTCTCCAATTTTGATGTATCCTGTACGTCCGTTATGAGCATATTGATAAGCTCTTGTTTGATAAGGCTCTCCTTCTTCTGGGTGAATGGTGATAGTTACGATTGGTAGATCTGAAGGAATTCTTCCTCCTCGATTACCTTCACCAATTCTGGTACCTTCTGCGTTATATATAATTATTCCAGCTCTAACTTGAACTTCTGTACGTGGTTCAACATTTGTTTCTGGTTGCTCTTGTTCAGGTTCTTCAACTTCTGCTGCTACTACTTGTAGTTCAGCTATCTGTCGTGCTCTTTCCCTCTCTCTTTCTCTTTCTCTTTCTCTCGCTCTTTGTCTTTCTCTTTCTTGTCTTTCCTGCTCATCTGCAGCCATTTCTGTTGCGCTTACACTTACTTGTAAAGCTACGCCTAGGGCGTCAGTGCTAACTTGATCTATTACAATGTCTAGACTTGTTGGTCCTGGCTCAATTTCAATTGGTGGTAGGGCAAATCGTGCTAGCTGCGCATCTAGATCTGGAGCTTCTAGGATTTGTAGTTCTGTAGTGCTTACTTCTGGTTCGTCGTCAGAATTAATAGATCTATTATGCTTAATAAAATCATTAGCAATAACTCCGATAATTGCACTAGCGGCTGAAGTATACAACACTGCTATAATTGCTAGTCTTACACCTTTGTATATTCTTATTGATCTTTCTGTCGCAGGCACAACTGCTTTATCGACATCTTCAGGGGCATTATGAATCATTTTATTCACCTTGCTGTCAGACCATTCTGTGGTTCCTGATCCAATCTCTTTAATACCAAGTCTTCTTCTTAAATGTTTAAGCAAGTCTGCTTCGGATAAATCTCTCTTACCAAAACCAAGCTCTGGTATATTCCACTTCTTTTTAAGTCTTTTGTGAACATCATCGTAAGCCTCTCGATCTAGTCGAGCTTGTTCTTCTGGGGTTATTTCTGTAGGTGCTTTTTTCATGGTTGTTTATTGTCCAAGTATTGATCTTCGGTACAGGCGTCTTTGTGCGCTTTCTTTATCAATATTAGCTACTTGCATTTCAACTATTGGGCTAGGCAGGGTGTTGATATCTAATAGTGATCCGTCTGGATGGAAGTCCATTGCTAAGTATAAATGTTTAACTCTATCACCGACAACTCCTCTTACTGCCATTACTTCTTGCGCGGCTTCGAGTATTTCTGCGTCCGGATACCAGCCATGCTCAGCTAATATATCTCTTTCTTCTGGGGTTATTTCTGATTCTGGTTTGCTTAAGTTTATTACTCCACCAATACGAGTTAGGGGCTCATAAATATTATCGTAATCAGCTGGTTCATCTGACATATATTTTCGAGATTTTGGTCCTCGAATAAATCTTTCGTCTGATTTTGAGC
>JAUHYY010000046.1 GCA_030426295.1 bacterium | reverse complement strand
CAAAAGCTGCATGTTTAATTCTTACAGGTAAAGGCTTGCTTAACTTTGAAGATGAAAAGGTTTGGGCGACGATGAACAGAATAATGAAGAAGACACTTTCAATCAGCGACTACGAAAAATACTATATTGCAGGTAAGAAAGTCGAGAATAAGAATGGAGAGAAGGGGGCAGACGCCCTTATAACTGCTATTAATCAAGTATGGGGTGCTCCTACAGGATCAGACTGGTACTCACAAAATGATAGCGCTTTCTCAAGCGGAGTCGATTCATTTACACAAGATGCGACAGATTACGAAAACCAATACAAGGGGCATAGTGTGGCGGCTGAACTTCATAATATGCTACTCAGGCATAAAGCAGGTGACTACGTTAACCCGCACAGATACGAATCTTTCATTAGATTTATTATTGAAGCAGGTAAAGCAGAAATCGAAGATAAGGTTTATTACCTAGTTGCTGGTATTACCGAGAAAGATCCAAACGGTGAAACAATCCTTACAAAACAAAGGCATGCCGCAATCGAAGGTAAGTATCTAAACCAGTTACCATTACTCGATTACTTTACAAGATATTCACCAGAAGGATCAACAGAGAAATTTCCACAAGAATATGCTGAAGAGCTCATGAGTATGTGGGGTGTGAAATCTTCTAAGAATACTAATGATGGTGCTCAGCGTTATAACAAAGACGCTGTACGTAAATTTATTTGGCAAAAAATGATGACCCATGATCAAGTACTAAGACGTCTTGCTAAAGGGTCCAGGCGAGCCGAAGGTATGGACCATGATGATGCACATCTACTTATACCTATGGCTGATGAAGATTTGATTTATCAGTCAATTGTATCAAACGCAAGAGGGCAGCAATCAAACTTTACTCAGGAAGGTCTAGCTAATGGTATTGCTGGTTACACACATTACATGATGTCTCTAGCTGATAATGCAGATTCTTCAGCAGAAATTAGACGTAAAATGAAAGCGGAAGGGTTTAAAGATCCAGGTGAACTTATGAAGAAAACCATAGGTTCATTTATTGCATTTGAGTCCGTGGTAAATAAAAGAAATATGTATTCTCAACCTTACTTAAGATTAGGTCCTAACCATATGGATAACTTTCCAATTGTTGATGGTGCTAAAACTACTCGCGAGCATATGAACGAAATGAAGAGGGTAGTACATAAAATCCTGACTGCATATGGAATGCCTGAATCAGATATTCAAGAGTACCTTTACAACTCTTATTGGGATTCCGATGATGCAACTAAGAAAAAGCACGAGCAGTTCTTAAAAGGTTTCGGTAAGAAGTTCAATCAACTTATTGATAGCCAGGGGACAGACAAGCTAATTCAAATCGTTATCGATGCTAAAAGAAGTGGTTCCCTAAATGGTTTCGAAGGTGAAGACATGACTTCAAATCAAGAAGAGCAACAAAAACGTGCTGATGCTAACGAAGCATTAGGCGATGACGATATGATGGCCGCTGCAGCTTAATATTGGTTTTCTTTTTCAAACCATTCTTTAAGCTCATCAAGACTCATAGTTTCTTGGTCTCGAGATCCATACATTCTAAGTGTTGCAGTCTTATCATTAGATTCATTTTCACCAAGAATAATACTCACAGGAATCTTAGATGTTTGTGAATTCCTAACTTTTTTAGAAAGTGAATCAGAAGACTTATCAATCTCAACTCTTGCACCAATTCCACGAAGCATAGTAGCAACTTCTTCAGCATAATCGTTGAATACTTCAGCAACTGGAATCATCTTGAATTGCACAGGAGCAAGCCAAACCGGGAAAGCCCCAGCATAATGCTCAATCAAGAATCCAACCAATCTCTCATGAGTACTCAAAGGTGCTCTATGGATGCAAATAGGTGTCTTATCTTCACCATTTTGGTCTGTATAAGTCAGCTCAAATCTTTCAGGGACAGCAAAGTCTAATTGGTTTGTTGCAAGAGTAAACTCACGACCAATAATAGACCAAATCTGCACATCAATCTTTGGACCATAGAATGCAGCTTCATCTTCAACTTCAACATAAGGAACCTCCAATTTATCTAGTACATTTCTAACCATGCCTTCAGTTTCTATCCAAAGCTTTTCATTATCTACATACTTCTTACCAAGACCTTCTTTGCTATGCTTAGACAATCTCATTTGATATTTCTCAATGCCAAATAGTTCAAAGTAATAAAGATAAAGCTCAACAACCTTTGCAAATTCTTCTTCAAATTGTTCTTCAGTACAATAGATATGAGCATCATTCATACAGAGTGATCTAACTCTCATGAGTCCAAATAACGCACCTGAGTCTTCATATCTATAGCAGTGACCATATTCAGCAAGTCGAACAGGTAAGTCTCTATAACTCTTAGGAGTCGCAGCATAAATCTTATGATGATGCGGACAATTCATCGCCTTCAAATAGTACTTTTCATTATCCATTTCCATAGCCGGATACATACTTTCTTCATAATAAGGCAGATGTCCAGATCTCAGGTATAGCTTATCTTTAGCAATATGAGGACTTCTAACTCTTTGATAACCTTGTTCATCTTCTTTTTTCTTTGCTAGATCTTCAAGGATATCAACAATAACAGTCCCTTTCGGTAGCCAAAGCGGAAGTCCAGCTCCAACTTCTTCATCAAATGTAAATAATTCAAGCTCTTTACCAAGTTTTCTATGATCACGTTTCTTAGCTTCTTCAACTTGCTTAACATATGCCTGCAGCTCTTCACGAGTTGGAAAACAATAACCATAAATTCTTTGTAGCATTTTATTGTTTTCATCTCCTTTCCAATAAGCCCCAGCAATTGAAGCCAGTTTGAATTCACCAATCTCACCAGTATGCTCTACATGAGGACCTTTACAAAGATCAACAAACATACCTTTCTCACCCTGAGGAAGAATATTTTCATAGAAACTTACATTTTCTTCACCAGCTTCAGCAAGATCTTTAACTAGCTCAACTTTATATTCTTGATCAGTTTTTTGAAGGAACTTAACTGCTTCATCAATATTTTCGTCATAACATTTAAACTTCTGCTTTTGCTTTTTAATTTGTTTCATCTTCTTCTCGAGCAAAGGCAAATCCTCTGGAACCAAAGGTCTTGGCAAATCAAAGTCATAATAAAAACCATTTTCAATTGGCGGACCAATTGCAAGTTTAGCTTCTGGAAACATATCGAGCACTGCTTGCGCAAGAACATGAGCACATGAGTGCCGCATTCGGTATAACTGATCTTTTTCTTCTATTGAGTTCATAATTTCGTATTAAATTTTATATATATAATTGATATTAACAAGTAAAAAACCGCTTCAGATGTAAGCGGCTTATCAGATTCGAGCTAACAACCAGACTTACACCTGTTCAGGGGTTACCGTAGTAGTCGTAGTTGTTGTTGCGAAAAATTTCATATTTGTTTGTTACGACTCGATGCTATCTGCTTCTTCAGTATCTGTCAAACCAAGCTGAGAAATCCGAGCCCTAATTATCTCAATAAGCTTTGGCCGTACACCAAAAATTCTATTCATTCTTTTTTCTCTAGAGTATTTAATCATCTCATCTCTTTTTGACTCAAGAAGCTCAGCAATACCTAGATATTTCTCTTGAAGGTTTTCATCATCCGTTCTTCTAGCTCCAATTTTATAACCAGCAATCGCAAGTAAGATCGGATCATCAAGGTTAGAGAACTGTGCTAATTGAAGTAGGTCAAGACGGTCTCTATCTCTCGTCAACGCCTCCTGGTATTCTTCATCACTTGCATCATCATGCAATCTATCACATTCCATATTCTCAGAGATGATCTTAGTGATTTTATCTATAGAAACAGGCAGTCTTATAGCAATAAATGCCCCATCGCCATGGTGGCCCATAGAGTAATCAACGTCTAATAGGTATCTATTAGCTAAACTCAGCCCATCAAGCACTACATGAACATTTTCAGGTAAAATATCAAAGCTAGTGAAAGTGGCTCTTGCTAAATTCTGATCAAAAGCACCCCATGATTCATAAGGCTCAGTAGGCAAAACAGATTTTACTTTTCGACCCATCTTTTAGTGTTTTAAATAGACTTCAATATACTTGGTCTACATATATTGTAAAGTCTGCTAATATATTCACCTATATAAATTCTCATGTACTTAAAATCAATTCACTTAGAGAACTTCAGAAACTACGAAAACCTAAAAGTAGAATTCGACCCAAAACCCGGAATATTCATTCTTATGGGCCAAAATGCTCAAGGTAAAACAAACTTCTTAGAGAGCATTTTTATGCTGAGTTTCCCAAGGTCCTTCAGAGCAAAACAACCAAAGGAACTCGTAAGATTTAACCAGAATTACTACACAGCTAAAGGTGAATTTGCCTCAAGCCACAGAGATTTCTCACTCAAAATTGGATACCAAGTAAAACCAGTTAAAAGAAGCTACCAGCAAAATGACATCCAAATCGATCTAAAAGAATACTTAACAAATTTTCAGACTGTAATCTTCACACCTGAAGACATCGAAATTATTTCTGGTTCACCTTCAGAAAGACGTCGATTAATCGATACAATTTTATCTCAAACTGACAGAGAATATTTCGAGCAAATTGTAGGCTTTTCAAGAATCCTAAAGCAAAGAAATGCCTTGTTGAAGCGCATAAGAATGAAGAAGGCAAATGTATCAGAACTAAAGTTTTGGAACGATCAGTTAATAAATCACATCGAAGAAATAACAAAAAAACGAAAAGAATTCTTTGAGATTATCCAAGCAAAAGTTACAGAGATTTATCAAGAAATTTCAGAAGACCATTCAGAAAACATCGAGATAGAATATTCGTACTCTGGAAAATCCAGAGAAGGGCACTATGACTCATATCGAGATATTTTAGAGTCACTGCTAGTCGATGAGCAACAAAGAGAAGTAGAAGTCGGGCATACAGTAATTGGTTCACACAGAGACGACTTCACTATTAATCTTAATAAAAAATCTGTAGCACAGTACTGCTCTAGAGGTGAAAAACGAAGCTTTATGCTAGCTCTAAAAATCGCTGAAATAAGCTATTTAGAAGAGATCACAAGCCACAAACCAATCTTATTATTGGATGATGTATTTTCAGAACTAGATAAAAATAGAAGAAACAAACTGCTCGAACTCACAAAAAATTATCAAACTTTTATTACAACGGTCGAAAAAAGTTACTTTGCTGATTACGATGGTGAAATTTGCATATTCTCAGTAGAAGAAAATGGTATTTTAGGGTATAATAAATAGATACCTAATAAAAATATGTGCCAGATAATATCATCTTAATATCGTTCAGTGTATTTCTAGCATTGCTACCAGCTCTAATTTGGGGTGGTATTTTTCTCTACAAACACGGCGAAAAACGAAGTGAGGTACTCAAAATTTTTCTTGTTGGAGGTACGATGGTGATACCATTAATGGTATACAGATTTTTATGGGGTATTTACCCAAAGATCAGCATTATGAACCTTATAGAGCCTTTAAAGAATAAAGAAATAGCTCTTAGGTTATTCGATGGAGGGCCAAACTTAGCTCTTCCAATTAGTATGATAATTCTGTTTTTAACAATTGGTGTTATAGAAGAGGTATTAAAAGGTTTAGTAGCAAAGGGTGCCGACAGAGAAGGAATCAAAACTATCGACGATGCAATTGAGTTCAGTATTATAGCAGGTCTTGGTTTCGCTTTTGCCGAAAACACATTCTACTTTATGGAGGTATGGCGAGTGCTTGGTTACGAATCATTATTGCAAGTATTTGTATTTAGAGCTGTTTTCTCAACATTTGCACATGTTATGTTCTCAGCAGTATTTGGTTATCACCTTGGATTAGCCATATTCGCAAAAGATGTATACAGAGAGAAGAAACGAAATTCATTTACTCGAAGTATAATTACGAAATTAAGTAGATTAACCAGAATGAAATCTGAAGATATTTTTGAAGACCAACAAATATTCATAGGACTTTTCTACGCATCTGTACTACATGCGATTTTCAACGTTTTACTAGAGCTTAATTTTACAAGGTTCTTGATTCCTTTCTTAGTAATTGGAGTAATACATGTAATGTTAATGATTACTAACTCCAAGAATCATATCGAATACAAATAAAAAGACCCTCTCGCAAAGCGAGAAGGCCTTTCAAAGGTTTTAGTTGGTGAGAACTACTTAAGTTCAACAGTAGCACCAGCAGCTTCAAGATCAGCTTTGATCTTATCAGCTTCGTCTGCTTCAACACCTTCTTTAACTGGTTTTGGAGCACCATCTACTAGATCTTTAGCTTCTTTAAGACCAAGACCTGTAATTTCTCTTACTGCTTTAATTACAGCAATTTTTTGTCCACCTGCAGATGCAAGAATTACATCTACTGTAGAGCTTCCACCAGCGTCTCCACCAGCGTCTCCACCAGCACCTGGAGCAGCAGCAACTGCTACTGGAGCAGCAGATACTCCGAATTTTTCTTCCATAGCTTTAACTAGGTTAGCTAGTTCTAGTACTGGAAGTTTTTCAACTGCGTCAAGGATACCTTGTGCGTCCTTGCTTAGTTCAACTGTTGTTGTTTCTTCTGACATTGTATATATGTTAAATGTTTATATTTTTTATTAATTTGGATTAAGCAGCTTCCTCTTGAGATTCTTCTGCATTTTCTTCTGTAGATTCTTCTTCAGCAGCTGGTTCTTCAGTTGCTTCTTCAGTTTCTGCAGGAGTTTCAGCTGTAGCAGGAGCTTCAGCTTCTTCTTTTGGTGCTTCGTCAGTAGCTGGCGATTCTTCTTCAGCTGTAGCAGGAGCTTCAGCTTCTTCAGTAACACCACCTTGATCTACTACAGCTTGAAGCGTTCCAACGAACGATCTCATAACTGCAGACATAACACCGTGTAGACCTTGTACAGGAGCTTGTAGGCTTCCCATGAATTTTCCGATAAGTTCTTCTTTTCCTGGAATTTGAGCAAGCATCATAGCTTTGTCTTTTCCAAAGAATTCTCCTTCAAGTAATCCACCAGAGAGTTGAAGTCCTTCAATCTCTTTAGAGAACTTGTGTAGAATCTTAGCAGCAGCAACTTCATCTTCTAGAGAGAAAGCTGTAGCAACTGGACCTTCGATAAGCTCATCAGAAAGTTCACCTAAACCTGCTTCTTTCGCTGCAAGTTTAAGGAGAGTCTTCTTGGCAACTGTGTAACGAACTCCACTTTCTCTAAGCTCATTTCGTAGTTTTGACATGTCTTTCACATTTACACCACTGTATTGTGAGAATACTACTGACTTAGAGTCTTTGAAGTTGGCAACAAGTTTCTGAAGAACATCTTCTTTCTTTTGTTTTGTTATAGCCATTTCGACGTCTTAAATAAATAAAAATAGATCTGCGGTGCATCGCAGACCCGAGAACTAGCAATTATATAAACTGCCGGCATGCCTTATTAGGGTTCTTGTCTCGGTAGGCTTTATATCCGCTAAGCAGAATACCCACTGTCTACGACGCCGGCATAATCTACAGCTAAATCACTATATCGTCAAGCAAATTTACCTGTTATTTTATAAAAAGGCGAATTTTGGCATAAATACTGCCTATAGTGTTGAAATTTTGAAGAATTTATGGTATTATTATTGGATATTTGAAACTTAAATAAATGGCTGAAGAAAACCAAAATCTAGAAAATACTGAAGCTGGAGTATCGATTAATATGAGTCCTGCACCAGTAGAGTCTGAAGTTACGCCTGCAGTAAGCCAAGAAGCGCCTGCGCAGTCACAAACTTTATATAGTTCAGATAATCCCTTAAATGATCAGGTAGATCTAGAAAAGGCAGGTTTTGATCTTAAAATTCAACAAGAAAAGCCAATTAATGAGCTTCAATCTGAGCAAGAAAACGTTGTGGATTCAATCGTAAAACAGGCCACAGTAAATAAATTTGAAGAAGAAAAGATTTTAAATGAACTTGAAACATTAGATCCAACAATAGGATCAGATATTCCTATAGCCCCAATGGTACAAGGAGCTACTCGTACTGCCAGAAACATATTCATAGCAATTTTAGTTATTGCACTTCTATCAGTAGGGTACTTTTATGTTAACCAAAAAGGGTTTCCATTATTTGGGTTTCAAGCAAATACAAGACTAGCTGAAGCAGAAACTCAGCTTAATGATATTAAGACAGAAGCTGTAATCAATGATCTTATTGCTGCATCACTTGAATATAGAAATGTTTCATACTTAGCAGGTGTATACAGTATCGATATGCAAAATAATGGAGTAGCAAACAGAGTTGATCTTGAAGAAGCTATCCTAAGGCTAAATAAGAAAGTTAAAGACATAAACGACCAGTTAGTCGGTTTAGAATCTGTACAGCAAAGCATACTTGTAGAT